>CBCTLT010000190.1:0-4339 GCA_965147785.1 uncultured Oscillospiraceae bacterium | reverse complement strand
AGAAAAACGTCTGCCAGAATAGATACCAGCTTGATGCAGTAGAGGTCATAAACCGGCAGCCTGGAGATCAGCAATAGCAGATAGAGATAGGGCATATTATAGTCCCCGATGGGGGTGGACAGAGCCTGACGAACAGACATGCCCCGCATGGTTTCCGTCCACTGGGACAGAAAACTCACATAATCGGGGGAGATATAGTCAAACAGGCAGAGCCTGAGACAAAGACAAAGATACAGCCCAATGAGGGCACAGACCGTATGCTCCAGATGCCGGAAGATGGGGAACCGGATCATCAGCGCCGCGGCACCCAGCCAGAACAGGATCACAAGGACACTGCAGAACAGGGCGCCGTCGCCATCCAGGGAAGCGGCCGACATCAGGGTGGCCACAAGAACGGCGGCAATGGCCCCCAGCAGCAGGAGTCCGTTGCACAAACGGTCGGATTTTGAGAACAAGGGCGTCACCTCCGGAAGCTGCTGCCATTATAGCAGATTTCCGTATAAATGGGAAGGGGAAACCCTGGCAAAAGTTTTTTGTGAACGCTACATGTTTCACGTTGACAAGCCCTCGTGTGTGCTTTATACTACCTGGGAAGCCTTTCCTGCCTGCAGGGGAGGATTTTGTGCCCCGGGGGCATTTTTTCTCAGGGGAGAAGGGATGTGTTTCATGAAAATCTATGTGCTTGTCCTGTTTGTGGTCACCTATGTTTTGATGATTCTGCTGCCGAAATACCGGCCCTGGGTGGCTGCCGTCAGTGCTGGAATCTTTCTGGTGACCGGGGTGGTACCGGTGACGGAGATCACCGAGGCCATCGACTTCAACGTGCTTTTGATGCTGGCAGGGACCATGGGCACCGTATCCCTGTTCATCGAGTCCCGGATGCCCAACCGTATGGCTGAAGTGCTGCTGCAGCATTCCCCCAACGTCATGTGGGTGGTGGTCATCATGTCCCTGTTTGCCGGTGTGGTGTCCGCCTTTGTGGACAACGTGGCCACGGTACTGATGATTGCGCCGGTGGGACTGGCCATCGCTCAAAAACTGAACATCTCCCCGGTGGGGATGCTGATTTCCATTGCCGTGTCCTCCAACCTGCAGGGTGCCGCCACCCTGGTGGGAGATACCACCTCTATTATGCTGGGTGGTTACGCGGACATGGATTTTCTGGATTTCTTTTTTATGGAGGGAAAGCCCAGCATTTTCTTTGCGGTGGAATTGGGCGCTCTGGCTACGGTGCCGGTGATTATGTTCCTGTTCCGTAAGCAGCGGCAGCATTTTTCCGTTTCCGGCCATACCATGGTTTCGGACTATGTGCCTACGGTACTGCTGCTGGGCAATGTGGTGCTGCTGATTCTGGCCTCCTTCTGGAGCGGCAGACCGGATATGACCAACGGCATCATCTGTCTTTCCGTGTTTGCGGTGGGCCTCATCTATACATACTGCAGGGATCGGGATATGACGGTGCCCAAGCAGGCCCTGCGGGAGATCGATTATCAGACCCTGATCCTGCTGGCGGGACTGTTTGTGGTAATTGCCGGTATCACCGAGGTGGGGATCATCGACGACATCAGCCAGATCTTTGTGGACTTAGGCGGGGACAACCTGTTCCTCATCTATACCGTCATCGTTTGGGGCTCGGTGCTGTTTTCCGCTTTTGTGGACAACATCCCCTATGTGGCAACTCTGCTGCCGGTGGTGGCCAAAATTGCCGCATCCATGGACTGCTCTCCCTATCTGCTCTTCTTTGGCCTGCTGTCCGGCGCTACTCTGGGCGGAAATCTGACTCCCATCGGTGCCTCGGCCAACATCGCCGGCATCGGCATCCTGCGGAAGGCAGGCTACGAGGTCCGGTCCAGAGATTTCTTCCGGATCGGCATTCCCTTCACCCTCTGCGCGGTGATTGTGGGGTATCTGTTCTGCTGGTTCGTTTGGGGAAAATGATAACAGGATACAATATTGGCAGGAGATCGGATGATTCCGGTCTCCTGCCAAAAGTTTATGGTGCAGTCTTCTAAGTCGCTATGGCGTTGCCGGGGGCAAAGATACCACATCCACCACGGTAAGGGTATCCTCCCGGACCTGGAACCGGACGTCATAGCCGGCAAAGCCCATGCCGTAAATCCGGTCCGGGTCCCGCTGGTAGGAGGGCCGGGGATCATGGGACAGCACCCCCAGCAGGGCCTGTCGCCGGTCCACAGGAACCTTCTCCAGCAGATGGGCAGGGAATTCCACTTGGAGCAGAAAATCCCCAGCGGTGTCCGTAAAGCCTCCACGGGCCTCCGGATGACAGTCGGCATAGGGGGCATAGGGCTTGATGTCCAGAATGGGGGTACCGTCCATGAGATCGGCCCCTGCCACCTCCAGCACCAGCCCATGTTCCGCTGTTTCCCGGACCGCCAGCAGCTCCACGCAGCTCAGACCGATGGGATTGGGCCGGAAGGGGGAGCGGGTGGCGAACACCCCCATTCTGGTATTTCCGCCCAGCCTGGGGGGACGGACCGTGGGGGACCAATCCTGCCGGATGGCTTGGGAAAACTGCCAGATCAGCCACAGATGGGAATAGCCTTCAATGCCCCGGAGGGCATCGGGATTCCGGTACTCCGGCGTAAATACCACGGTGGATTTCAACTCCGGTACCAGTCCCGCCTGACGGGGAATCCCGAATTTGGTGGGAAAATCGCTGCGAATATGGGCAATAATATGCATGGGGGGAACGGTCTGCATGGGGATGCCTCCCTTCCGTAAAAGTCTCGAATATGTTGTGCCTTTTAGTATAGTGTCCAGGGCCTGGGTTGTCAAATATACTTTTCCGGTGAGATAATCGGAAATTACGAAATAGATATTGCATTTTCATGGAATATCATTATAATAATGATAACATAAGGTGTTCACACCTTTATATACATTTGGAGGGATGAAAATGGCATATATTCTCAGCTGCTGCTCCACTGCGGACCTGTCGGAGGAGCATTTCCGAAATCGGGACATCCATTATATCTGCTTTCACTATGAGCTCAACGGGGTTCAGTATCCCGATGACCTGGGCAAGACCATGCCCTTTGACAAATTCTACGCGGCCATGGCGGCCGGTGCCGAAACCAAAACCTCCCAGGTCAATGTGGAGGAGTTTATCGCCTATTTTACGCCCATGCTGGAGGCCGGACAGGACATTCTCCATGTCTGCCTGTCCTCTGGAATTTCCGGGGTATATAATTCCGCCAATGCCGCCAAAGCGGAGCTGGAGAAGCAATTCCCGGACCGGAAGATTCTGATTCTGGATTCCCTGGGGGCCTCCTCAGGCTACGGCCTGTTCATGGATAAGCTGGCGGATCTCCGGGATCAGGGCATGGAGATCGACGAGCTCTACCGCTGGGCAGAGGAACATCGGCTGGAGTTGCACCACTGGTTCTTCTCCACAGACCTGACCTATTATGTCAAGGGCGGCCGGATCTCCAAGGCCAGCGGCTGGTTCGGCACGGTGCTGAAGATCTGCCCGCTGCTGAATATGGACAATCTGGGCCGGCTCATTCCCCGGTACAAGATCCGCACCAAGGCCAAGGTCATTGAGGCCATTGTCCAGAAGATGGAGGAACATGCCCAGAACGGTCGGGACTACAGCGGCAAGTGCTATATCTCCAATTCCGACTGTCTGGAGGATGCCAGAGCCGTGGCGGATCGGATTGAAGCCCGGTTCCCCAAGCTCAGCGGCAAAGTGGAGATCTACAGCGTGGGCACCACCATCGGCAGCCATACAGGCCCGGGAACCGTGGCCCTGTTCTTCTGGGGCGATAAGAGAACCGCTTGACGAACGAAATATTTGTGGTACAATCCGAGGCGGGGAGGATGCAGTCCTCTCCGCTTTTTGTGAAGGAGGAAGGACCATGGATGAAGTCAAAATCCTGTATGAGACCCAGGATCTGGCGGTGTGTTTGAAGCCGGCGGGGGTGCTGAGCCAGACGGGGAAGCCCGGCCAGGCCAGCATGGTGTCCATGTTGGAGGAGCAGCTTCACACGCCGGTATTTCCCGTACATCGGCTGGACCGGGAGGCCGCCGGCGTCATGGTCTATGCTAAGAATGAGGCCATGGCGGCCCAGCTGAGCCGCCAGATTCAGCAGGGCGGGTTTACCAAGGAGTATCTGGCAGTGGTCCGGGGTTGTCCCAACCAGGACCAGGGGCTTTGGACGGATCTTCTCTACCACGACCAGAAGCGAAACAAAACCTTTGTGGTGGACCGGAAGCGGAAGGGGGTCCGGGAGGCCCGTCTGGTATATCGGTGCCTTGAGCGGACAGAAGATTGCACCCTGGTGCAGGTTCATCTTTTGACGGGTCGGACCCATCAGAT
>CBCTLT010000189.1:0-4364 GCA_965147785.1 uncultured Oscillospiraceae bacterium | reverse complement strand
AAAGGAGGAATTCCGCTTGAGCAAACAGTATACAGCACAGGAAATGGCCGACCGGTGTCTGATCATCCGAGAGGTACAGAACGTGGTGGGTAAAGTGGCGCACTGCGATATGCTCTCAGACTATGATCTGGTGTATCCTCAGTTCTGGAGCCAGAGCGAGGACGTGTGCCTGGGCTTCAACGACGGGTATTTTAAAGGTGCCGATGCAGTGAAAGGGTATTATGCCCAGAAGCTGGAGAATGCAAAGAAATTGACAAAGCTGGTCATGGAGAAGTGGAAGGACCATGAGAAGGTCAAGGGCAAGACAGAAGAAGAGATGTTCGGCGCCGGCTATGTGAAGGGCACGGATATGCACAGCCCCATCATTGAGGTGGCCGAGGATATGAAGAGCGCCAAGGCTCTGTGGCAGTTCCAGGCGGCCGATACCCGGATCACCTCCCGGGGGCCGCTGTCCATCTGGAAGATCGGCTATATGGCGGCGGATCTGGTGGAAGAAGCTGGCGAGTGGAAGATCAAGAATCTGCTCTATGCCGTGGATATCGACCATCCCTGCGCGGAGCCTTGGACGGAGCCGTCCAAGTATCCGGAGCTGGAGGAGTATGCAGCATTTGCGATTCCGGAGCCGGAGCCCAACGTAAAGGCGGAGGTCTATCAGGCCTACCGTGTGGACCGGCCCTATCAGGCGCCTCCGCGGATGCCGGAGCCCTATACCACCCTGGCTGAGACCTTCAGCTACGGAATCTGAGAGGAGGACGGAATATGAAATCACAGTTTCCCAACAGTGCCATCCGTATGGAATTCAGCAATTCCGAGCCGGAGGATTTTAGCCCGGAGGTTCGGGCATGGCGTGCCTACGCGGTAGAAGAGGTCAAGAAGGTGCTGTCCAAGCGGGCCTATCTGGAACAGGCCAACCGCCGAGCGGAGATTCTGGACACCCTGTGGACCAAGGAAAAGGCGGATACGGCCTCCTATGGCCGGAACTGGGGCTACTATGTAGGGCTGGACAATATTCGAGCCTACTATGTGGACAAAAATCCCTTTGGAGCCGACGGCACCGACGTGTGCCATCCCTTCACCACCTATAAGATCATCATTGCGGATGATAACAAGACGGCCCAGGCTACCTGGTATTCCATCGGTTACGAGATCAACCCTGCCAACGGTCCAGAGACGGACTGCTACTGGGACAACCAGCGCTGCGGTGCGGATCTGGTGCTGGAGGACGGCCAGTGGAAGATCTGGCACTACTTTGCAGGCACAGACTTTGCTCTGCGGCCCGGCTTCCCCTATGCATCGCTGAAGACAGAGGAAACCACGCCCTGCGACAAATATCTGGAGCAGCAGTTCGGGGAGCCCACGGAGAAGTTTGAGGCCTATACATCCCTCTACAACTACTTCTTCTATCCGGAGATCACCATGGAACATGCCACCTTCGCCGATGCTATCAGCAACGGCCCCGAGGGCAATCCCAACTATAAGAAGGGCTAAGGAGGTTTGATCATGAGAAAGAATATGGATTTTGAGACAAAGCTGGCCGTGATTGAAGCAGGTCAGGCCTGCGAAAATGCCCACGCCTGGCATGCCATTCTGCATGCCTCCGGCCACACCAGCGAGGAGATCGCCACGTTCTGGGCCAAGTACCGGGACGATATTTACTGGGGCTACAATATGGCCGGCATGTACGGCCGGGATGAGGTAATGGCGAACTGGGCCGGTGGCCTGGAAGGGAATGCCTATAATCTCTACCCGGTATTCAATGAGATGTATCCGGAGACAGTCCATATGGATCCGCTGCCCTTGAGTGAGTATTCGCTCCATGCCATCGGCACGCCCATCGTGGAGATAGGCGGAGATCTGAAGACGGCCCGGGCGCTGTATTATTCCACGGGTATGCTGTACCGGCGCATTTCTTCCAACGGAAAGCAGATGGCAGTATGGATGCTGGAGCGGTACGGCGAGGACTACGTCCGAGAGGATGGCTTCTGGAAGATCCTCCACGAGTGCGTGCTGAATGATGCAGGCGGCGCCCAGGATGTGACCAATTTCGCGATAGACTGCTACAATAAATTTAAGAATCCCATGGGTCCAGGTGGTCCGGGTGGCCCCGGTCCCGGCGGCAAAAAGCCCGAAGGTGGTCCCGGACCCAAATCCGACGGTCCCACCAACAAGCCCAAAAAGGGGCAGGCCTTTTCTAAAATGGCCGGCGGACCGCCCAAGGGCAGCATGCCGGCATCTCACCAGACCTGGTCGCCGGTACAGCCTGCACAGGATTCCACGCCTTGGCCGGAGCCCTTTGAGACGCTGGATGACGTGAAGACTCACTATGTGGTTGGTCTGGGTGAGAACAAGGGTGCTGTACCCAAGAAAAAGCCCTGACGGTAAAGACAGCTTTTCCGCCGGCCGGGCGGATACCCCCTGTAGGCCTGACCGGCGGCCTTGCAAATCAACATCATCCGTAAAGGAATAACCATTGGCCCAATGCACGGCTGTGCTTTGCGTAAATACTGACAGGAGGAAGATTGTTATGAAGAAAAGGTTATTTGTACTGCTGCTGGCTGCCGCCATGCTGCTGGGATTGATCTCCGGCTGCGGTGGGGAAAACGCAAGCCAGACCGACGCTGAATCAGCATCGGAAGCTACGGAAGAAGTGGCGGAACCTGCAGAAGATACTGCACCGGAAACATCGGCTGCTCCAGTGGAGGATTCCACCCTGGAGGCCTCTGCGGTGGAACCGGAAGAGCCCGCCGGTCCTGAGGCGTACTATGCCTGCGAGGAGACTACGGAAATTTCAGTGCTGTTCCAGTATCCTGCGTTTTTCCAGGCATTTTTCCCAGAAGGATGGAACAGCTCGGAGTTCTGGACTGCTCTGGGAGAAAAAACCAATACTACCTATACCCTGCGAGAGGTCTCCAACATTGAGTGGACCGAGAATGTAAACCTGCTGTGCGCCTCCGGTGATCTGCCGGATATCGTTACCAATATGGGCAGTGTGTATAACGGTGGATTGCCCGCTGCAATCCGTGACGAAATGATCATTGACATTGTACCTTATATTGAGGAATATGCACCCCACTATTATGATGCCGTTACACAGGATGACTACACCCTCAGAACCTGCATCACTGACGATGGGCAAATGGGTGCCATGTATCCGATCCTCGAAGAGGCGTTTCCAGTTACCAATGGTCTTTGGATCCGCCAGGACTGGCTGGATGAGCTGGGGAAAGAGATCCCCACGACAACAGAAGAATTGAAAGAGATTCTTGAACTGTTCCGAGACAACTATGGCGCCACAACAGGTTTCTTTCAGATGATCCGCCCCAATACAGGAGATGCCGGCTTTGCAGCAGAGGGTGTCTGGAATGCATTTGGTCCCTGCAACTTCTTCTTGGATGAGTCCGGGACGATCCAGTACGGTCCCATGCAGGACTATTACTATGATTACCTGGCTTATATGAAGGAACTGGCCAGCGAAGGATTGTTCCTGACCTCGGATATGACGGACAAAACTGCCAACGAGCTGTTTGCCTCCGGCACCATTGGCCTGGAAGGAGATTCTCCGGATAACGTTCCTTCGTACCTCGCACTGCTGGATCCTGAGGAGGCGGCGAAAGCCAAGCTGGTTCCTATGGCAGCCCTTGGAGAACCTACAGAGTATAGTCCAATTCCTACCTTGGTCAGCAGTGACGCAGGCGGAAACATCAGCATCTCCACCAACTGTGCGCAGCCGGAAGTGGTAATCAAAGCCATGGACTATCTGTTCACGGAGGAAGGCGCAGTCCTGTCGTCCTATGGCATTGAGGGTCTGAGCTATGAACTTGGTGAAGATGGAAAGCCCGTATTTACCGAGCTCATTACCAACAATCCTGACGGCATTCCGGTTCGTGCAGCCATGGGCTATTATTGTAACCCTGGATTGCCCGGCTACATGGATTATGCCCGTAACCAGGCATCTTGGGATGAGGTTCAAAAGTCAGCGTTTGACGTGTGGAATTCTGCCTATACTGGCTCCTCTCAAACCGTTGATATCAACGCACTGGCTCTGACCCAGGAGGAGCAGGACGCCATCTCCGTGTACAGATCCGACATGACTACCTATGTGACAGACTGGGTCAATGGTGTGGTGTTTGGTGCCACAGAGCTCACCGATGCTACCATCGAAGAGTTCCAGACCACCATGCGGGATACCATGCATGTTGAGGAGATCCTGGAGACCTATAACACTGCCTACGAGAGATTCCAGAACCGTACACTGGAATAATACTAGAAGAATGAGCAGCCTCCGGGCGTTCCCGGGGGCTGCCTTTCCAGTGCTGAGGCAATGACGTGGATAACTCTGGGTTATAGAATATAGAAATTCTGTA
>CBCTLT010000188.1:0-4372 GCA_965147785.1 uncultured Oscillospiraceae bacterium | reverse complement strand
AGGAGCTGACCGGGATAATCAAAGTTGAAATGCTGGATGGTCCACATCTGATGCTGGCCCACATCCGTGGCTACAATAGAATCCCCCGGAACAATCTGCCGGATGGTCTCCAGCACTTGCTGGGGCGTCAGCTGGCCGGGCTTGTCCTCATAGGCCACCCGCTTAGGATAGGAGAACACAAACTCCTTCCACCGGGCATGCTCCATGGGCTCCACCATTTCGTTCAAGATTTCCAGGACACGCTTCGCGTCCCCGATGATATGATGCGCCGTTTTCACGTTTTTGTCAATCTCCGCCCGGTCAATATCGATCTGTACAATCTTGGCCTGGGCTGCAAAGGTCTCCGGATCCAGGGCCACACGGTCCGAAAAGCGGCATCCCACAGCGACCAGCAGGTCGCAGTTGTCACAGGCGATATTGGAGGCCTGGGATCCATGCATACCGATCATGCCGGTAGCCAGGTCGTGCCCTCCCGGGAATCCGCCGCCGCCCATCACCGAAATAGCCACCGGAGCGTCGATCTTCTCCGCCAACGCCAGGAACTCCTGATGGGCACGGCCACGTACCACGCCGCCGCCGCAGAGCAGCAACGGCTTTTCCGCACGCTTCAACATATCCGCCAACTTGCGAATATCCTCGTGATTGGGCTCCGGCGTCTTGATATCCCAGCCGATCCGGCGGGTCAAAGCCTGAAGCCGACCATGCTTAATATGTTCCTTCCGCTCCATGGGTTCATAATCGATGAGCACATCCGGCGCCGTCACATTCTTCAAAAAGTCGATCAGCACAGGGCCCGGACGTCCGGTGGCTGCCACAGCAAATGCCTCCCGCATAATGTCGGGAATGCTCTGGGGATCCCGGACCAAATAGGTAGCCTTGGTGATGGGCATGGCAATGCCGGTGATGTCCACCTCCTGGAAGGCATCCTTCCCCAAAAGATTCTCCGTCACGTTGCAGGTGATAAACACCACAGGGGAAGAATCATAATAGGCAGTAGCAATGCCGGTGGTCAGGTTTGTTGCTCCAGGACCGGAGGTGGCGAAACACACGCCCACCTTTCCGGTGCTGCGGGCGTAACCGTCCGCAGCATGGGCAGCCCCTTGCTCATGGGCCGTCAGAATGTGGCGCAGCTTGTCCTGATAATCATATAGCTCGTCATAAATATTGAGAATCGTGCCACCAGGGTAACCAAAAATGGTATCGACCCCCTGCTCCAGCAGGCACTCCAAAATCGCAACGGTTGATTTTACCTTCATGTTCTGACTCCTTCTTACATTTTTCCGCTGCCCTTCTGCACGGCGATGAGCCCGGTACGGGCCACCTCCAAAATGGAGAAGGGTCGGAGCAGACTCTGGAACAGTTCCAGCCGGTCCGCGGTATCGCTGATCTCCAGGGTCATGGTGGTGGGCGAAATATCTGCGATTTTTGCCCCCATGATCTGGCATACGTTCATAATATCCACCCGGGTTTTGGTGGTGCTGGACACTTTAATAATCATCAGTTCCCGGGCCACCATACGGTTATCATCCAGTGTGCGGACCTTAATGACATCCACCAGCTTGTTGAGCTGCTTTTCCACCTGCTCCACCACACTGTTGCCGCTGTCCACAATGATGGTAATACGGGAGATAGAGGGATCGTCTGTCACGCCCACCGCCAGGGACTCAATATTAAACGCACGGCGGGAGAACAGGCCTGTGATCCGGTTCAGAACGCCAGCCTGGTTTTCCACCAAAATAGAAATGGTCTGTTTCATTACGCTCCCTCCTTAATCACTGGTTTTAGCATCGGGGTCCACCTGGCAGCACAGGAGATAGGGACCCGTGCTGCTAAGCATGGCGTCCAATGCGCTGTCGATGTCTCCGTCCTCAGAGACTTCGCCGTAGGCAACGCCATAGGCCTCTGCAAGCTTCGCAAAGTCCGGAGAATGATCCAAAGCCACGCCGAAGGGACCGCTGTAGGAGCTGTGCTGAATTTCATTTACCAGCCCCAGCACGTTGTTCTGCATCAGAATAATCTTCACCGGCGCATCCAAATTACGGAGCGTACTGAGTTCATTCTCAAACATCTGGAAGCTGCCATCGCCGCATACCACTACATTCTGACGCTGCTGGTCCGCCACATAGGCGCCCAGGGCAGCAGGCAGGGAATATCCCATGGTACCGAGGCCGCCGGTGGTCAGGAACCGGCCGTGCTTGATCCGCAGATGCTTGCAGGCCCAGATCTGATTCTGTCCCACATCCACAGACACACAGGCATCATCCTGAAGCTTGTCGCCCAAGGCCCGAATGATCCGTGCCGGATGGGCAAATCCAGCTTTGGAGGGCAATTCTCTTTTCAGCTCCGCTGTCCGCTTTTCCTTCATGGTCTCCAAGTCCTGGGTTTGAGCCACAGGGCACAGCTCCATGAGCTGCTGCAATACCTGCTTGACATCCCCCACCACGGGGATGGTGGTGCTGACGTTTTTGCCGATCTCCGCCGGGTCCACATCAATATGTATGGTACGCATCCGACGGCCGATTTCTCCGGGAGACAAAATAGCTCGGTTCGCAACACGGGCACCCACAAGGATCAACAGATCCGAATTCCCCAGGGTCTTGTTGGCACAGGCCGTTCCAAAGGAACCGATCATACCCATGTACAGCGGATGATCCGTAGGCAGGGACCCAAGTCCCATCATGGTGGTGACCACCGGGATTCCGGAAGCCTCCGCAAAAGCAATGGCTTCTTTCTCCGCATGAGCGGTAATGACGCCGCCACCCAGACACAGCACCGGCTTTTTCGCCTGACAGATGGCCTCGGCAGCCCGCTCCACCTGCTTCACATTGCCCTTATAGGAGGGCTTATAGCCCCGAATATCCACCGTTTCGGGATATTCCGGCTCGATCATGGTTTTCTGAACGTCAATGGGAATGTCGATTAGGACCGGGCCCGGCCGTCCTGTGGAGGCAATGTGAAAGGCCTCTTTGACGATCTGGGGAATTTTTTTCGCATCCTTCACCAGATAGCTGTGCTTGATGAAGGGCGCCACTGCACCGGTCATATCCACTTCCTGAAAAATATCCCGTCCCAGTAGATAGCTCTCCACCTGGCCGGTAATGGCTACCATGGGAATGGAATCCATATAAGCCGTGGCAATTCCTGTGATCAGGTTTGTTGCCCCCGGGCCGGATGTGACCATGCACACACCGGTCTTTCCGCTGATTCTGGCATAGCCGGACGCCATATGGCCGGCGTTCTGCTCCGTCCGAACCAGGGTGTAGCGAATATCGGAATGCTTCACCGCATCCACCGCCGGACAGATGGTAGCTCCGGCATAGCCAAAAATGTCTGTGACATGCTCTCGTTTCAAGCTCTCGATAAGAGCTTCGGCGCCACTGATCATACTGAGACCTCCTTCTTTTTTTCTTGAACAGGCTGGCGAAAATGGATAAAAAAACAGCCTCGTCCCATCACTTAGGACGAAGCTTCCTCCGCGTTACCACCTAAATTCCCGCAATACGGGCCCTCAGTTTTCCGACACACCAGAATGCCGAAAAATTCCCGATAACGGAGGATACCGTCGCCGCCTAGAGCAAAAAGCCTTCAGTGCGAAGCTCCAAGGTGAGTTTCACCGCAGCGTGGACAGGCGTTCACACCAAACACGCCCTCTCTGCTGTCCCGTGATTGCGGATACTTTTCCTTTTCACAGCCTGTTTCAAATATTTGTTTCATCATACTAAAGTGTTTTCTGTTTGTCAATGGCATTTTCCCACTTCCCGATAATTTTAGCATTCTGCTCTTTTTTCCCCGAAACCGCCCTTCTTTTTTTGGCATGTTTGTAGCTGCTCCAGCCGATTATGCCTTGTTTTTTAATGGCATGTATGTTAATCTTTTGTCTGTCAATTTTATGTTTGATAGGTAATAAGGAGAGAGAACGTGAAAATTGCTGTAATATGCGATGTCTTGGGTGACGAAAACAACGGCACCACCATCGCTGCCATGAACCTGATTCGTTCCCTGCGAGATAAGGGGCATACGGTCCGGGTGGTCTGTGCCGACCAGTCCCGCGCCGGTTCTCCAGACTATTATATTGTACCCAAGTTCAACTTCGGCCCTTTTAACCGTTATGTGGAAAAGAACGGCGTGGCCCCCGCCCGCGTGGATCATCCGATTTTGGAATCTGCCATTGCCGACGCTGACATCATCCATGTCATGCTGCCCTTTGGCCTCGGGAAAGCAGCTGCCATCTACGCCCACAGCCATGGAATCCCTTTGACCGCAGGTTTTCACTGTCAGGCGGAAAATTTGACCGGACATTTGCTTCTGAAGGACTTCCAGTGGGGCAACCGTGTGACCTATCGTGTCTTTTATCGCCGTTTATATCAGTATT
>CBCTLT010000187.1:0-4376 GCA_965147785.1 uncultured Oscillospiraceae bacterium | reverse complement strand
CGCACCGATGGCTTCAATGACAACATCATATTTGTTCTGTACCAGCATTTCTCGGGTAGCCTTGACGCCCATAGCCAATTCCACTGGAGATTTGCCGATCTGATAGATCAGCCAATCCTTGTATTTGGCCAGAGAGTGCTTGAACTGGGCGTAGTCCGCAAAGTTCAGCTGCCCGCCCAGCACGTCCTTTTCTTCGTACAGGGTGACTTTGTGCCCCCGACTTGCAGCGGTGAGGGCCGCCTGCATACCAGCGGGACCACCGCCCACCACAGCTACCTTCTTAATGGCCTTGGGGGGCGTGTCAATTTTGTCCAGCACATGCTCCAGACCCATGACGGGATTGACCGTACAGACAAAGGTCACGCCGTCAATGCAGGCAGAATCATGGCAGCGCATACATTTGACGCAGGGAACCACGTCTTCGCCCCGGTTTTCATAGGCTTTTGTGCCAAGATTGGGATCGGCCAGCCAGCCTCGGGCCAGGGAAATGAGATCTGCCTTGCCCTCGGCGATGGCAGCTTCCATCTCGTCCAGATCCTGATAGCCACCGATGGTGAGGACTGGGATTTTGGCGCCACTCTCCTTGATACGCTGGGCCATCCACAGGTTGGGGGTGTCGGCTCAAAGCTCATGCAGTGGGCCTGCCAACCTGTACCGGCATGGACGTGGAGAATATCTGCGTGCCCCTCCACAATTTTGGCCATTTCGCAGGCGTCGTCAATGGTGAAGCCCATGCCCTCGGGAAGTTCGCCCGACATCCGTAGTTCGATGAGAAAATCCTTGCCTGCGGCTTCATGGATGGCATCACAGCACTCGTTCAAGAACCGAAGCCGGTTTTCCAGACTGCCGCCATAGACATCAGTACGGGTGTTGATGGTGGGATTCAGGAAGCCTCCAAACAGTCCCATGTCATAAGCCATATGCAGCATACACATATCAAAGCCAATGCGCTTGAGAATTCTCACCTGATCCTTGAGGTTCTCCTTGACTTCCTCCATGATCTCCGGCGTGATCTCCTTGGTGAGTTCTCCGGGCTTCAGGCCGGGGCCCATCTTTTTGACGCCGCCCACCACATGGTAGGCCGGATCTTTGGTAGCTGCCTGGATTTCCATGGATGCCTTGGCCCCGTAAAAATGGATGGCGTCCGCCAACTGGGCCAGATAGTGCTGGCTGTGGCCGATGTAGAGGTCGTAGGCCATATGGTCCTTGTCCGGGGTGACAGGATAGGCGCCGGTACCGGAGCAGGTGACAACGGCTGCGCCGCCCTTGGCTTTGTTGGCGTAGTGGGTGATGATGGCCTCTGTGGGGTAGAGCTCTCCGCCCTGAAGAGCGTGGAGCCCCATTGGGGCCGTAAAGATCCGGTTCCGAAACACCACGTTCCCCACCTGGAAAGGGGAGAGCAGGTGCGCATAGCGATTGACCATAGGAAGCACTCCTTTTTCGGAAAATTAGATACCTTAATTATAGAAAATCTGAAAGCCAGAATCAACGTGTAAAACAGGCGGCATCCTACCATATGTGTCTTTTTGGTGAAATTTTCTAAAGATAGGCAGGTCAAATGCGCTGCAAAAGACAGTGGTAGATTGTGGAGGTCGTTGACAGAAGGGAACGAATGGGGTATCATGAACACAGATTTTTCTACACAAAAGTGAGGCATGAACCATGAAAAGTGTCATGTTGCTGGAGGGAGGTTCCTATCGTGGAATCTACACCTCCGGCGTTTTAGATGTATTTATGGAGCACGATGTATATCCGGGCTGTGTAGTGGGGGTATCCGCAGGGGCCCTTAATGGCCTGGGGTATGTGGCAAAGCAGCCGGGTCGAAGCAGGGATATTGTTCTGAACTATGGCCTGGATCCTCGATATGTGGGCACCAAGGCGCTGCGATCGGAGCACAATTTGGTGGGCTTTGATTTTATTCTGCGGCAGACCCAGGAAATATATCCCTTTGATGAGGAAACCTTTTTCCACGGCGGTATCAAGTTTTATGCTGCTGTGATGAACTGCAGCACCGGTGTCCAGGAATACATAGATCGGGACGAAGCGGAAGATATTTTGACAGCGGTGGCTGCATCTTCCTCAATGCCGTTTCTTTGCCGAAAGGTTACAATTGGGGGACAGGAATATCTGGACGGTGGCACTGGGAAGCATTTGCCGCTGAAATTCCTGGAGCAGCACCCGGAGTATGATCGGGTGGTGGTGGTTTTGACCCGGCGGATCACCTATCGGAAAAAGCCCATGGGCGGTGCGGTACGGAACCTGGGAAAGCGGCTTTATCGGAACTATCCTAACTTGTTGGACAATATTCTCAACGAGCCGGAATATTATGCTGCAGAGCGGGAAGAACTGGCGAAAATGGAAGCGGAGGGTCGTGCCTTGGTGATCCAGCCCCAGGAGGAACTGGGAATTGGTCGCCTGGAGCGGGATTCGGAAAAGCTTCGCCAAGGATATGAAACTGGTCGACAGGATGGAGAACGGTACCTAGAACAGGTGCGGAACTATCTTAAATAAAGTATGGCCCCCGGGAAACTCACTTTCCCGGGGGCCATACTATGATATTAAGGAATGGTCAAGGCTGCTTGGTATATGTGTTGTCGTTGTCCATGGTCACATAGGGAACCGGCCAGGGAACGGTATCCTGCACGGGCTGAATAGGTGTCCAATCCTTGTGCAGCGGACCCGGATCCTGAAGCCGCTGATCCTTTTTCGGCGGCATAGCGCCGGCGGGAGGGGGAGGTGGCGGATTTTTCAGCATTTCATATTTGCTGTGCGCCCAGTTGCCATCGTCCAGATTGCCGAAGATATCGGGGCAAACCTGCTCGTGGAGGAACAGCCACTGCCCATCCTCGTAAACAAAGTCGGCACCGTAGCGCTCCCACAGGTAGGCGCAGCGTTTCTTTTGGTTACCATTCAGGGTGGAGTAGATCAGGCCGGGAGTCAGGAAATAGGCCCGGGCGGTCTGGCCATCGTCGGCTACTTCAATAATGTCGGTAACCAGGGTATGGCAGGAAACCTCACTGAGGGGCCGGGGATCCATGCCGCCAACCTGGGGGTAGATCTCATAGATCTGGGTGAAGCGCTGGAAACAGGCGGCGTCATAGCAGGTGACGGAGCCATACCATACGTTGGCAAAGCCTCTCCAGCGGCCAAAGGCGTGGGCCCAGGAGCAGGTGTCCCGCCGGGACCAGATTTTTCCCCATTCCTCCTTGGCAAAGGACTTGCCATGAAGGTAGCTATGACGGGCATGGATGTTTTCGGCCTGCTGGGAGCCTACCGCATTGTGAATGCGCTGGGAGAGAGAAAGATGTGTTTTCATCAGTAGGGCCTCCATTCATTATGTACGCCTTCGGGGCAGCAGCCATGTTCGTCGGAATAGCTGTAATATGCCTCCGGGGCAGGGGGGAAGCTGTCGCTCCAGTTATACGTGGGATCGTGGGCCGTCATAGGCAGGGTGGGCGAACCAAAGAGATTTTCCATCAGGTTGGTGCCAGCTTCCCAGAATACCGGTTGATCCGAAACGGCCTCTCCTGGGGGAACAATGATGTCGGGCGCTTCCACCACACGCCAAATCTTCCACTGACCATCTTCTTTCATGAAATCGGCGCCGATCTTGCCGCAGACCCAATAGGCGTCGGCAGTGCCGTCCCCGTTGGGGTCCGTGCGCTGGCCAATGGAATACCAAAGGCCCTGAGCGGTTTTGCCATCACCGGCAATTTCCACAAGGGCTGTGGAGAGAGGCGACGCGATCATGGAGCCGTAGCCCAGATTCTCGGGGCAGTTTTTGACGTTGGCATCTTTCTGGCAGATCTGATCCAGCTGAGACTGCCGAAGATTGCCGTGAGCCCCCACATACCAGGCGGAGATGTTGTCCAGACCCAGATAGAAGCCCCAGTTGGAGCCGAATACTGCGGTCTTTTTGTTCTCAGGCTTCTGGACCCATAGGGTCTCCAGCTCTTCCCGCCGCATATCCTGCATATATAGATAAGCCCGACGGGCCATAAGATCCTTGACTTCCTCCATGTCCCAGACGCGGCGGATCTGCTCGTCATCGGAAAAAACCTTGGTGTTCATGTCAGACCTCCTTCTCGTATCCGTAGCTGAAGGTGTCAGCAAAGGAGGGATAGGGCTCCGGCAGCCGGGGCAGCTTCGCCATGGGCCGGTTGGGGGAGTAGTATTCCCGCAGCGTGACCTTCACGGTGGGCTCCGGTAAAGCGGCGTCCTTCAGTGCGGCATAGGCCGGTAGGGCCGGGAATGGAGTCTGGGGTTTGGCCCAGCTCTGCCCGCAGAGGCACTTGATATCCTCCAGATATTGCAGATGCCAGATCTTCCAGGTACCGTCCTCGTAGATAAAATCTACGGCAAAAACACCGAAGGTC
>CBCTLT010000186.1:0-4394 GCA_965147785.1 uncultured Oscillospiraceae bacterium | reverse complement strand
AGGGGCGTCACCGCCTCCGGAAGGCGCATCGTCGACATCATGAAACGGCGGGGCACACGATGCCAGCCCAGAAGGGTAGCTTCTTGTTGGGATCGCCCGTAAAGGTATGCGCCTGCTCGTAGGCTCCGTCACAGGTGGGGAACCACAGCAGTTTTGCGCCTGCCCGGGCAGTCATCTCTACTGCCATGGGATTGATGCCGCCCACAGAGCCGTTCAGTGTGATAGTCCCGATGGAATCACATCCGGGACAGATCTTTCTGGAGAGCGCTGCCCGTTCTGCGGTGCAGAAATAATGGGATTTTAGGGCGTATCCAGCCATCCCGGAAGCCACAATCCGCTGCGCCATCTCCAGATCATCCATTTTCCTGGGCATGACATCCGGCGCCGAATGGACATGCAAATCATATGCCCCCTGGATCAGTTCTTTCATTTCACTGCCTCCTTTACACGCTTTCCCACTGGCAGCTGCTCTTCCGGATTTCCATGCAGCAGTTGGGACGCATGGAAACCACCCGGAAACCGCTGGCTCGCATATTTCCGATTTTAATGAAGGTTGCCAGCACAGAGGTCTTGCCGCCTAGGCCGATGGGGCCGATACCCGCGGCGTTTACCGCATCGGTAATCTTCTTCTCCATCTCGTTCTGCACATCATAACGCCCGTCCTTCATCGCTTCCAGAGAAAGGGAAGAGGCTTCGCAGGCTGTGCGCCCCAGGCCAAAGGACAGTGTGCAGGGCTGGCAGCCCAATGCCGCCACCTGGGGGATCGCCCACTGGATCATTTCGTCCACCACGTGATCCACCGAGTGCATGTGGAAGATCGGCTGGGTCTTGCTCCGAATCTCAGGACCGCCGCCAAGCATCAGAATGGTAAAGCGGATTTTGTTCCCCGGAACCCGGCGGATCTGGGTCGGCGCCGGGAGGAGCATACCGGGTTCTTCATACAGACCCTGACTTTGGTCGATCCGTTCCAGGTCGTTGCCTTTCACGCCCATAGGACGTGTGGGTACCCGATCCATACCCAGACGGATGCCGGCTTCCATGGCCTGGAGAAAGCCGGCCGGGACTACCGCTTCGTCGCCGATCTCCAGGAAGGGGTGGGGCGTGCCGGTATCATCGCACAGTGCAGAGTGGTGCAGATCTGCGGCTTCGGCATTGCGAAGAAAATTGTCCATTGCCCAGCGCGCACTTTCCTGGGTTTCCTTCTGCGCGGCACATGCCCAGCAGGCCTTCTGATCCTCCCGCCAGTGGGAACTGGCCTTCACAACTGCCTGGGCAACATCTTCTATGATTTGTTCTGTCGTCAGCATTTATCTGTTCCTCACTTTGCGAAAATGGTCTCGCCATCCGCAGCAGCAACGATGGCAGGGAAATCCTTCACCTGAATCTTATAAAAGCCCTCCATACCGTACTCCGGATGAAAAACGCACTTGCATTCTGTCATCTGAGCTGTCAGCAGTGCCGCCACCGGTGGTGTGACCAGAAAATAGGAGCCTTCCTTCTTCATACCGGCTACGGTCTCCTGAGAGATCAGCCCTTTGCCAAGGTGGAACAGGGCGCCATGCCTGGACAGAGGAATAATGGAACCCTGAATCTCTGGTTTGCTGCTGGTGGTTGGGGCGATGCCCGCGCAGCTGACCGCTGTGTGGAAGATCACGGCGCCTTCCATATCGATGTCATACTGGGAAAGCGTACCGTTTTCGGCGGCTTCAACTACTTTGGGCAGCACCATGTCCCGGCCGCAGTAAATGGTACCTGTAAACTCCACCAGGTCGCCGGCTTTCAGATTCAGCTTCGGGCCGCGGTACGGCACATTGATTTTAATCATCGTCTATCCCTCCGTTATACTTCCCAGACGTCCAGAACGCTCCGGAAGTCTCTGGGCACACCATTCGGGAAGAGATCCTTTACATGATGATCGTCGATCCACTTCAGCTTCTCGCGGGTGGCATCGGCCATGTTGTAAGGCAGCCCCTCGCTCTTGAGAAAATCCACCACGTTTTCCATTTCGTGCTCTCGGCGGTTGGCGTGCAGTACAGCACCGGAAATATAGCCATCCATTATTTTCTGGAAGCCGGGGCCGAAGGAATCCAGGAAGGAATCCTGGATGGTATCCACTACGCCAAACTTCCTGGCGGCCTGGAAGGATTCGATCAACAGGCAGCTCAGCCCTTTTGCGGTGATGCTGCGGATGAACTTAATGCTGGTAGCGGTGCCGGGTTCTCCCTGCACCACAGTCAACCGCATGTGGTAAGGATCCATTGCCTGCTTAAAGGCATCGGCGCCGCTTCCGCACAGCAGCATTGGGACCTTGTGCCGGTCTTTCAGAAGTGTACCCATCATTGCTCCGTCTACGAAGGATGCGCCTTTTGCCTCGAGAATTTCCGCCATCTGTTTTTTATCTTTGGGCGTTGCGGTTGACACATCAATGTAGATGAGTCCTTTGTGCGCCCCATGGCTGGCCTGCTCCGCTGCACCCAGAGCGAATGAGGAAGGCGTGCCAGAAATCACAATGTCCGCCGATTGACAGACCATCGCAGAACTCTCCATCTGCTTTGCTCCGCAGGAATCCGCTTTCTGGGCGATCTTGTCCCGGAAACGAGGATCTGCCTGCATGGCGTCAAAGCAGATGATTTCGGAAAGCCCCTCTTCCCGCAGACCCTGGGCAATGGAAGAGTTCGCTTCGCCGAACCCAACGAAACCAATAACCATTTTTATTACCTCCTGGATTATTTGCACAAAGATTTTTTATTTGCTTTTACGATATTGATTATATTACACATCGACATAAAAGAAAAGCATGAATTTATTTGTTGATTTTTCAAGTAAATACTTGTATAATGATTTTCGGGAGGGCAGAATCAACAAGAAAGAGAAGTGATATTTGTGAATATGTCGGATATCCATTGTTTCTTTGCTGTCGTCGCCTGCGGCAGCTTTTCCAAGGCTTCCGAATCGCTGTACATCTCCCAGCAGGCGGTAAGCCTGCACATCAAGCACCTGGAGGAAACTTACAATACCGTTCTCTTTGAACGCAAACCGGCACTGAAGCTGACCCCCGCGGGAAAAATCCTGTTGGATGCTGCAAACGAGATTATTCAGAGGGAACAGGTGCTTGTAGATGCTTTGGAGAATTCCCGCACTAATTACACTGGTGAGCTTTCCATCGGCCTACCTGCTAACCGATCCATTGCTTTTGCCAACGAGTTTATCCCTCAGTTTTCTTCGCTCTACCCCAATATGTCCATCAATCTGCGGGAAGAATATTCCTCTAATCTTACCAGGGAGTTGATCCGCAACCGGATTGACCTAGCTCTGCCGCTGGTGTCCGACACAACAGCCAAGCTGGATACCAACCTTCTGGAAGTGCAGCAGATAGAGGCAGAGACGCTCTATGTTGTCATTTCCAATGATCTGCTTCGTCAGACCGTGCCGGATGAGTACCCGGAGTGCAAGGAACGCTATCGCTCTGGCGTGTCCCTGTATCAGTTCGCACATCTTCCGCTATTTCTTCATCCCTCCAACAGTGCGTTCCATCTGGAGTTACAGAACGCCATCAAAGCCCACGGGATTACGCCATTTATCCGGGTCAAAACCTCTCTTACTAGTTCCCTTGTAGACCTGTGCGCCAAGAGCTACGGTATCTTCTTCAGCCCCTCTATGCTGCTGAAATACATGTTTGAAAGCCAGCACAACTATTTCCAGACCCTAAATATCTTTCCCATTCTGGAATATCAGGGGGCAAGGCAGACCTCTCTTGCGTACCATAAACAAAAGCAGCTTACCAAGCCCCTGCAGGACGCCATACGGATCATTAAACAGGTCTATGCCGACCACCATGTCTTCGATAATTACATCCAGCGTACCAGGATAGGCTGATTGTATTTCCCGGGACGCAAAGGCGAAGATTCTGGATGTTCCCCTGGCACCGGAATCCGGCGCATAAGATAACGCGTTTGGAAAACGCCGCCAGCTTTTACTATTCCTTTCTTCCCGAACATCCTCTTTTTCAGGCAAAATGCAGGCGCCTGTCTAGCGCCGGCTTGATGAGGTCTGCATTTTTCTGTTATATCAGATCGTCCGCATTTGCAGACGAAACGGCCAAACCAGCGAATACCTGGGACGACAGTTTATGCTGTTATTCATACGGCAAGGTGGTTTTTGGAAGTCTGATGTCCGTATTCAAATTACCGATTTGATCAGCGGCACCCTGGCCTATATTTATGATAGTCACAAGTGTTCTGCCGATGCGCCAGATTACCTCAAGATATTACACAACAAAATAATCAGAGTTGAACTTTACTCTGAAACATACAAAACCTATACCCTTGAAAACAGTGCCATTACTAATCTTTCGCAACATTTATGTCCCCGGGCAGGCATGATAAAATAGAGGT
>CBCTLT010000185.1:0-4433 GCA_965147785.1 uncultured Oscillospiraceae bacterium | reverse complement strand
TGGATAAGGCGGTCTGTGCGGGGCTTGGGACGGGAATCGCCTCGGATTACAGCTACGCCCACACCCTGGAGCAATTTGTCACTGGGATTTTTACCGCTACGGTGATGCTGGTGCTGTTTCCACGGATCACCTGGCTGGCGGCCAGAGATGCAGGGCCGCGGCTGCGGGATATGCTCCAGCAGGCGGCGTCGGCGGTGGTGCAGCTGCTGGCTCCGGTGGCGCTGATTACCGTGGTCAGCGCTGTGGATATTGTAACGGTGGTATATCAGCGGGGCGGCTTTACCGATGAGGCGGTGCGATATACAGCTATGGCTCTGGCGGGCTTTGCCTTGGGATTTCCGGCGGTGGCCATCCGGGAGCTGATGCTTCGGGTCCATTTTGCCTTTCAGGAAACAAAGGTCCCCATGGGAATCGGGGCTGTGGAAATGACGGTCAATATTCTCCTGAGCCTGCTGCTGGCCCAGATCTGGGGTGTGTTTGGGGTGACGATAGCAACCAGCCTGTCCGCGGCGTTGTCGGCGTTTTTGATGGCCCGGACCGCAAAGCGGTATGTACCGGAGTTGGGACTGCGGGGAATGGGGCCGGAGCTTCTGCGGTGTGGAATCGCTCTGGCAGCTTGCTGCGGCGCGGTGCTGCTGGCGGGAAGCTGGGAGAATACGGTCCTGCGCTTGATCCTGCGGCTGACCCTGGGGTGCGGCGTCTATGGTGTCGTGCTGTTGGCTTTGAACCAAGGGCGGCTCCCCGCCTGTTTCAAACTGTTTTTTGGAAGCCGTCAGGGAAATTGGGATGATGGGAGGAATAGCAGTGAGAATTCAGATTGGTAAAAAGACAAAAACTGGAGCTAAAAGCATTGGAAGGGAATCCAGCCTGCGACAGCGGGAATGCTGCGTCCTCAGCCACGGGGATACGGGCTATACTGCCGATGTTCCCATCGAAAAACGGCAGTACTACTATGAGGGCTGCGGACAGCTCTGCCTGGACTGCTACCGAAAGATTCAGGAGGAGCAGCAGCTTCAATGGGACGGTCCGAAAGCGGAGCACTGTACGGTGTGGAAATAGAAGAAAATCCCCCACCGGAAGCATGAAATTCTTCCGGTGGGGGATCGTGATATTAGGATGAAAACTCAGCGGTAGAGGATCTCATGCCGCTTGGGACCAGTGGACACCATAGAGATGTGGACGCCGATCTCCTGCTCCAGCAGCAGCACATAGTCCTGGGCTTCCTTGGGCAGATCCTCCCAGCGGGTGACGCCCCGGACGTCGGATTTCCAGCCCTTGAGGGTGGTGTAAACGGGTTTGGCCCGCCGCAGCTCCGGGGTTACCGGGAAGTCCTTGGTGATGGTGCCGTCGATGTCGTAGCCGGTGCAGACCTGGATCTCGTCCAGATAGCCCATCACGTCCAGGCAGGTCAGCACCACGTCGGTGCCGCCTTGAACGGATACGCCGTACCGGGTAGCCACCGCGTCAAACCAGCCCACACGACGGGGCCGTCCGGTCTTGGCGCCGTATTCGCCGGCGTCGCCGCCGCGACGGCGCAGTTCCTCCGCCTCGTCGCCAAAGAGTTCGCTGACGAATTCCCCGGCGCCCACGGCGCTGGAATAGGCCTTGGTGACCACATAGATCTGCTGGAGCTCCTTGGGCGGGATCCCAGCGCCAATGCAGCCAAAGCCTGCCAGGGTGTGGGAAGAGGTGGTCATGGGATAGATGCCGAAGTCCGGGTCCTTCAGGGAGCCCAGCTGACCCTCCAGCAGCACGGTCTTGCCCTCCTGCAGGGCCTTTTTGAGATACTGCTGCACGTTGCCCACATAGGGCCGGATCATCTCCCGCCACTCCATGAGCTGGGCAAAGAGACTGTCCGCGTCGATGGGGGGCTTGTGGTAGAGATGGACAAACAGAGCGTTTTTCAGGATGCAGATATTTTCCAGGTGGGCCTTGAGGCTTTCCTCGTCGAAGAGCTCGTTGACCTGGATGCCGTTTTTGGCGTATTTATCGGAATAGAAAGGGGCGATGCCGGACTTGGTGGAGCCGAAGGCATTGCCTGCCAGACGCTCCTCCTCGTAGGTGTCCTGCAGGATGTGGTAGGGCATCAGCAGCTGGGCCCGATCCGAAATCATAAGCTGGGGCGTGGGAACGCCGGCTTCGGTGATGGCCTGCACTTCGCTCATGAGCTCCTGGATGTCCAGGGCCACGCCGTTGCCGATGACGTTCATGGTGCCGGGACTGCAGGCGCCGGACGGGATCAGATGGAGCGCGAATTTTCCGTAATCATTGATGATGGTATGGCCAGCATTGGCGCCGCCCTGGAATCGGACAACGACGTCTGAGGTCTCGGAGAGCAGATCGGTGATCTTGCCCTTGCCCTCGTCACCCCAGTTGGCGCCGACGATTGCTTTCACCATAGAAATTCCTCCTCAAAGCGTTAGGTTGTGTACGCATACGCTTTATTGTAGTATATTTTTCGGGAAATAGCAAGGAAGGAATGCAAAATTTCGCCCTTTACTTTCCTTTTTCAGTTTGCTAAAATGAAAGCAATCTAAAGAATCAGAGAGGTGACCGCAGTTGAACAGCCACGGCAAGGGAAGCGACAAAAATGCGGCGCTGTACCGGGCGCTTTTGACCCTGAAAACCCCGGAGGAGTGCTATGCCTTCTTTGAGGATCTGTGTACGGTGTCGGAGCAGATGGCCATGGAGCAGCGTTTTGAGGTGGCCATGCTGCTGGATCAGGGCAGTATTTATAACGACGTGCTGGAAAAGACCGGGGTCAGCAGCGCCACGGTGAGCCGGGTGAAGCGGTGCCTCAACTATGGGGCGGGAGGCTACCGGCAGGTACTGGATCGGCTGGCGGAGGAGCCGCCGGAGGAAGGGGCATGACGGCCTATGGGCCTCTGGCGGACTTCTATGACCGCCTGACGGAGGATGTGGACTACCGGAGCCTGTATGGCTACCTCATGTGGCATTTCACAGAGGGGGGCGTGAAGCTTCGGCGGCTGCTGGATATGGCCTGCGGCACTGGCAGCCTCAGCTTCCAGTTTGCGTCACGGGGGGTAGAAACCCTGGGGATGGACCTGAGCGGGGAGATGCTGGAACGGGCCAGGGAAAAGGCGAAGGAGTTCCGGGGAACGCCGCCCCAGTTTTTTCAGGGAGATATGGCGGACTTCCATCTGTCGGAGCCGGTGGACGGCCTGGTTTGTATGCTGGACAGCTTCAACTACCTGACGGACCCGGCAGACGGCGTATCGGCCCTGGCGTGCTTTTATGAGGCTCTGGCCCCCGGAGGTATGCTGATCTATGATATTCGGCCCCGGCGGCAGCTGATGGCCTTTGACGGGCAGATGTTTATGGACGAGACGGAGGATGTGTGCTGCATCTGGCGGACGGAGTTCGACCTGGAGGAGAATCTGTGCTTTTACGGCATGGATATTTTTGTCCGGGAAGGGGAACTGTGGCGTCGGCACCGGGAGGAGCACTATGAGTACGCCTACCGGCTCCGGTGGCTCAAGGCCCGGATGGAGGACATCGGCTTCCGGGACATCCGGGTTTATGGAGACAGAACCATGGCGTCTCCCACCACGGAGGACGCCCGGGTATTTATTACAGCGAGAAAGGAATGACACCCATGGGGGATGTGCTGGTCCGGGGGATGACCCTGGACGGATATGTGAAGATCACGGCGGTGCGCACCACGGAGATCACCCGGCGGGCCCGGGAGATTCACCATACCACGGCGGTGGCTACGGCGGCTCTGGGCCGGGTGTTGGCGGCAGCCAGTATGATCGGCAATATGCAGAAGATGGAGGAGGGCAGCGTCACCCTGATTATCAAGGGCGGCGGTCCTCTTGGTACGGTGCTGGCCACGGCGGACCCGGAGGGGAATCCCCGGGGCTATGTGGAGAATCCCCAGGTGGAGCTTATGGAGAAGTACCAGGGCAAGCTGGACGTGGGGGCCGCAGTGGGCCATGAGGGGACCCTGACCCTGGTGCGGGATCTCCATATGAAGGAGCCCTATGTGGGCACCGTGGAGCTGCTGGGGGGCGAGATCGCCGAGGACGTGGCGGCCTACTTTGCGGAAAGTGAACAGGTGCCCACGGTGTGTGCCCTGGGGGTGCTTTTGAACCGGGACCAGACGGTGGATGTGGCAGGAGGCTACCTGCTGCAGCTTTTGCCCGGCGCCCCGGACAGCCTGATCGACCAGCTGGAGGTCGGTGTCCAGAAGGCCGGCACCGTGTCGGAGATGATGAAAGCGGGGCTGGGTCCCCGGGAGATCATCGAGAAGGTGCTGGAGGGCATGGAGACGGAGATCCTGGAGGAATGTCCCATTGCATATAAGTGCTATTGCAGCCGTCACCGGGTGGAGTCCACCCTCATCAGCCTGGGGGAGAAGGAGCTGCGGGAGATCATCGACGAGGGGAAGGATATCTCCGTGGATTGCCAGT
>CBCTLT010000184.1:0-4463 GCA_965147785.1 uncultured Oscillospiraceae bacterium | reverse complement strand
GGCCGCCCAATGGGGATAGAAGTCTCTCTGTACATGGATGCCATCTACTTCCCACAGATCTGCATACTTCTCTGCCAGCGCATCGTTGTCCACATAGTAGCAGCCAATTTCCTCACACATCTCCTTGACCGCGGCACTATACTGGGGAATATCATACCAAGCAGAAGACTGCTCGAACGCAGGATCTCTTGCCGGCAGAATGGAACTGATATAAATATCCACGTCCGGAAGCTTCTGTCGGATCTCTGCAATAATCTCAGCATATTCCTCCACATATGACTCCGGCGTTGGCCAGATACCAATGGACACGTCGTTCAGACCATAGCACAGGAACAGTCTGGAAGGATTGATCTCCACCAGATCTGGAATATGCTCTTGCAGGTTCCGAATCGTAGCACCAGCCTCTGCCAGCACCCGGCTTTCCGGCAAATACTCATAAAAATAAAACCCCACTGCACGGGAGTCCCCCAACAACACATAATCCTCAAACAGGGACCACACAGATACTTCTCCGGATTCCAGCTGCTGCAGCCGTTCCTCCCGCAATTCCTGAATACGTTGCTGGTGGAGAACTTTGATTTCTTCATCCACCACCGTGGGATCCTGGGCTTCCAGTTCTTTTAGGAACTGAACGCCTGCTGCGGTTTCCGTTTCAGCAGGATCCTGCTCCTGTCCACTGCCTCCCAGGCTGACAGCCAAAACGATAATCAAAGCAAGGCCAAGCACGGCGCCAAGCCCTATTTTCCAGTAACCTTTGCGCAACATATTTTCAACTCCCTGATGTTGGACATCGAAATGCGAATAATCCATGAAGACTATAGGATATTATAGTATACTTGTCGAAAAAAGTCCAGAGAGAGATACTGCCAGAATGATGCATTTTTTTCGTCGTTGACATGGCCTGTGATTGCCATTATAGTGTATCAATAAGGAGCTATTTTCTGGATCCCGCTCCTGCACAAAAATCCCGGAATCACAGGAGGAAACGACCATGAGCCTGAACGCAACCCCATCCGCCGAGCGCATCCACATCGGCATTTTTGGCCGCCGAAACGCCGGTAAATCCAGCATCATCAACGCCGTCACCGGCCAGAATTTGGCTATCGTATCCGACGTGGCGGGTACGACCACCGATCCGGTATATAAGGCCATGGAGCTGCTGCCCCTGGGCCCAGTGATGGTCATCGACACCCCTGGCCTGGATGATGAGGGAGAATTGGGCGCTCTGCGCGTTCAAAAAGCCTTGCAGGTACTGGCAAAAACCGACATTGCCGTGCTTGTGGCCGACGGTACGCTGCCCCTGGGTCCTGTGGAGCAGCAGCTGATCCAGGAATTTCAGGATAGGAAGCTGCCCTATCTGCTGGTCCGCAACAAATCCGATCTATTGGACAAGGTTCCAGAACCGGAGGACGACCACACAATTTATGTCAGTGCGGCGGACCGAACCAATATCAATGAACTCAAAGAGCGGATTGCCGCCTTGGTCCCTGACGAAGCTGCCGGCCTGCGCATCGTGGGGGATCTTCTCTCCCCTATGGACTTTGTGGTTCTGGTGGTTCCCATTGACAAAGCAGCGCCCAAGGGCCGCCTGATTCTGCCACAGCAGCAGACCATCCGGGATATTCTGGATGCAAACGCCGTCTCCATCGTGGTCAAGGAGACGGAGCTGGGGAAGACGTTGGCCCAGCTGCCCCAGCCCCCAAAAATGGTCATCACGGATTCCCAAGTCTTTGGCAAGGCCGCTGCGGACACGCCCGAGAACATCATGCTCACATCTTTCTCCATTCTCATGGCCCGCTACAAAGGGGATCTCTCCACCGTGGTGGCCGGAGTCCGCACAGTGGAGACGCTGAAAGATGGTGACAAGGTCCTCATCTCCGAGGGATGCACCCATCACCGTCAGTGCGACGACATTGGTACGGTGAAAATTCCCAGGCTTTTGACACAACATACCGGCAAACAGCTGGAGTTTTGCTTCACCAGCGGCGTAGAATTCCCCGATGACCTTTCTCCCTACAAACTGGTGATCCACTGTGGTGGCTGTATGCTCAATGAAAAAGAAATGAAAAACCGGCTCCGTCGAGCCAGAGTGCAGGAAGTTCCCATGACCAACTATGGTATCCTTTTGGCCCACCTGAACGGTATATTAAAACGCTCTCTGGAACCATTTCCCGGTATCTACGCCTTACTGGATCAAGAATAATTTTAAATTACGACGCAATATGCCGCAGGGAAAAACCCTGCGGCATATTGCATATATGGCGATGGAATGAGAATTTTTGTTCTGCTTCTGTAGATTCTATCTTACATCTCAAAATCGATGGCAGTGACCTTTTTCAGCATAGGGGTGGAGAATTCCACCAGATCCATATGGGTCTTAGATGGTGGATAAGCCGCCGCATCCTCCGGCGTGTCGTAATCCGCAATCTGCACCAAATCGCCAAACATAACAGGGGCGTCATCCGGCAGCGCAGGCGTTCCACCCACGGTAGTACCGATGATCTGATGCTTCATGGCCGGATAAAGTTCCGGGACCCTTTCCAGATAAGCCCGAACTTCCGCTATGTTCTCTTCCTTTGTTTTCCCATTGGCAGGATTGTCTAAAAATGTAAATACAGAAATATGCCGGACCATGAGAAATTCCTCCTTATTTTTTGTCCCAAATTCAATTGGGAAATGCATTCATCTGGCAGCAGGCAATCGGCGTCTTGCTTGTCTGCGCCTTTTCACACAGCAGCTCCGTTCTGCTGTTTGCATTATACCGAATTTCACTTCCAATGAACAGAAGGAAATCTCTTTCTCTCCCATCAAGCATTCACTTGACAGGCACAAGCGTAGTTTCCATTTAAGATGAACCCGGCAGAAACATCGTTCTCCAATATAAAACAGCACTAAGGCGTATCTCCGAGCATATGGGCATAGTAGTTTTTCGCTGCCTCAATGAGAATCGAAACACCGCAGGGGATGCGGCGATAACGATCATATCCGGCCGTCAGCTGCCAGACTTCATGTTCCGTAATTACAGGGCACAGCAGCAAGGTTGTATTTTCCTCAAATTCAGAGGGAAGTACCAGATTGGCACGGGCCACCGGTTCCGGAAAGTAGACTGCAGCTTCTCCAAGCAGTACCATTCGGATGGTCAATTCCATGTCGCCGGTCTCCATGTTTCCTTTGGGCAAAAAACCTGCCGCCCGAAAAAGTCTGTCCTCGTTGCTGCGCGTCACAGATCCAAACCGTTTGAGCACAAAAGGACACTTCCGAAACAGGGACAAAGGAACCGGAATGTTTTGTTTGACACAGTCCTCAATTTTCCGGGCATTCTCCTCTCCCATCGCCGACAACAGCAGTTCCCGGTGAATCGCCACCACAAAGCGTTCACTCCGCAGAATGGGGGTGTAGAGCAAGCGGCTGTTTTCCTCCTGAAATTCCCCAAAAACCACATCAATATGGCCCGGTAGTTCGGTAAAATATCCTGTTCTTGTGGGAAGTTCCGTGATGGTTACGGACAGTTCCGGATAGGTCCGGCGAAAATAGGTAATAAACGGGAGCAGCAACGGGGGCGGCATTCCGGTTGGAACCCCCAGAGAAATGCGCTGATCGTTTTGTCTGGTAATGGCAGATAGTTCTCCCTCCAGTGTTTTCTTTGCCTCCAGGCAGGTCTCCGCACAGATGACAAACCGCTCCCCTGCATCTGTAAGCGTCAGCGGCTTGGTCCGGTGAAACAGCGGCGTTCCCAGCTCCCGCTCCAGCTTTCCCAAATGTTCGCTCAGGGCCTGAGGCGAGATAACCAGCTCCTCTGCCGCACCCCGAATCGTACCCACCTTTTGGATCGCCAACACATATTCAAAATTTAAAAAATTCATTTGCACTTCCTCCTGTATGCAGTCTACCATCTGTGCCTTATCTCGTCAAGTTTTCACTTGACAGCATTTCAGGTTTTTTCGTGCTGTTCTTCAATTTTGAAATTTACTATAATGGCATTAGGTGCTGACCAGACCACCAGCACGTCTAATTGGAACACAGGAAGGGAGATATTTATGATTTTCAACAAAAGTCCGGACAATCTGTTCAACGCAGTTTTTAACGTGCCGCAAGGTGCCACCATGACCATCGCCGTATCCATTTTTTTAGGAGAAGCGACCCCATCGAACCTGATAAAAACCTTTGTCTGCGCCTACTGTGCCGGCGTCATGCTGACCTTATTTTTGCGGGTTCCTGCTTTTGGCGCATGGATTGCCAAGCATCTTCCCTGGTGCAACTCTCCGGTTCCCGCCTATATCACCTCTAATGCGGCCGGTGGCGCACTAATGGGCATCTTTATGAACTTCTTTATGACCTTTATGGCCATCGGTCCCGCACCCTTCTTCCCATCTGCATTTCTACACACCCTCCCCTTTGCCATGCTGGTATCCGCCTTCTCCTCCTGCCTGTGGATTGCCCCCAGCAGTCAAATCGTGAAGCTA
>CBCTLT010000183.1:0-4471 GCA_965147785.1 uncultured Oscillospiraceae bacterium | reverse complement strand
GTCGGTAAAATCCAAGTAAATGCACGGCATATCATACATCAGTTCTTTGTAAAATGCAACTGTGGCAGCAAAAAATTAATAAAAGGTTAACAGGAACAAACCACCCGCGCCGGTTATTTCGGCGCGGGTGGTGAAAACACAGGGTCAAGTACTTCGCTTTGTGGAGGGGCTGGGGGAAGGCGTTACGCGGGAACTTGTTTTTGGAGTTGGTTCCGGATCTTCGTTTTCCTCATCCTCCTGGTCCGCAACCTCCTCGTCCTTTTCGTCGGTGTCAAAGTCGGAAGCGTCCTGGGTCTCAGCGATGGGGAAACCATATTCAGTGCCGGCGTAAATGGTACCCTGCAGAAACTCGATGTTTTCATCCAAGTCCAAACTAATTACGCTCATGCCGTCAATGGTGGCGCGGGAATAGGTGCCGGCGGCTGGAATTTGCTGGGATACAAGATCATAATTCAAATATGCGCCGATGTTGGCTGCATAGGAAAGAACTTCGGTTTTTGTCAAGTCCGTAGTGATCTGGGGCAGAATGACTTGGGCCAGAGAAACCAGCGTAGAGGGGGAAGCGCTCATAGCGCCGTTGATGATCTGGCTGATAATGGTCCGCTGCCGAGCAGTGCGTTCATAATCGTTGCCGGTATAGCGGTTCCGGGCATAGCAGAGGGCTTGCTTACCATTAAGCAACTGCCAACCGGAATTCCATATATAATCCTCGCTCCACTCTTCCCCCATCAGATCGTTCATGGACCAAATATAGTCGTTGGTGATCTCCTGCTCTTCCTCGGTCACATTGATCCAAACACCGCCGAGGACGTCAACGACATCCATGAAGGAGAAGAAATCCACCGCCACATATCGGTCTACATGGACTTTAAAGTTTTCCTCCAGGGTTTCTTCCAGCAACGCAGGACCGCCGTAGGCAAAGGCGTGATTTAGACGGGTGTTGCCATAGTCGGGGATATGCACATAGCAATCCCGGAGAAAGCTGGTAAGGTAGATGGTCTCAGTCTTTTGGTTGATGGACACCAGAATCATTGCGTCAGAGCGGCCCACACTGCCGGATTCACGGGTATCGGAACCAATCAGCAAGATATTGTAGACATCCTCGGAGATGGGGACTTCGTAAGTGGAGTCATCAGAAGTTATATCTTCCAGATGCTCGTCCCATTGGGCCAGCTCTTCCGGCGTTGCTTCCAGACTGGAGGCTGCTTCGGCCTCATCCAAAGCGGCCAGTTTGGAGTTGATGGGACTTTCTTCCGGCAGTTCCTCTCCGGCGGCAACTTTGGAAAAATAATCGCTATCTGCGGACTGATAGTTGATGAGGTTCAGGAGATAGTTGACGAACAATGCGCCCGCAGCCATAATGACCACCAGCGTGCATACAGCGCTGAGTACAATGATCTTACGGCTGGACATGCCCCGGAAGAAGGCTGCAATTTTGGACCGCATTGTGGAGACATCCTCCTCGGATTGAGCCGGCTCATCTTCCGTCTGGTTTTCCCAATAATCCTCGTCCTCGTCCTCATCTTGAAAGGAGAGGTCATCTAGCTCTGACAGGTCAACCTCCTCGGATGCATCGGGAACTTCTTCGTCTGGAACAATGGCGTCATGCTGGTCGGAGGAAGTGGAAAAATCATTTTTTTTCGAGTGAGAGTTTCCAAATAATTTCATATCATCATTCCTACTGTTGTAAAATTTGAAATGAACTAAACTATTATAGAAGAATAACCCAGGAAAGTCAACGAAAATGCGGAAAAACCATGATTTTATGAATGTAAAAGTTTGCTAATTTTCTCTGTCAATTCCAACATGTGCCGCGGAATATCGATATGCTGGGGACAATGCTGTGCGCATTGACCGCAGCCTACGCAGGACTTTGGCTGCCGATCTCCGGGCGCTTCCAGAATGGGATCCAGCGCGGCCTTAGAGGCGGAGAGCAGATACTCATTATAAGCCTTAAGAAAAACCGGAATATTCAGCTCCATGGGACAGCCGGAGCAATAACCACAGCCGGTGCAGGGAATGGTAAACTGCTTCCGGAACAGGGCGGTGGCATGGTCCAATGCCTGACGTTCCGATGCGGTCAGGGGCTCTTCCCGGGAGAGGGTGTCGAGATTATCCTGAAGCTGTTCCAGGGAACTCATGCCGCTGAGAATCACCTGGATGTTTGGCAGCTCGGACAAAAAACGCAGGGCCCAGGAGGCGATGGATCGATCCGGCCTGGCTTCCAGCAAAATGGCGTCCGCCTCGGGACTCAAAGAGGAAAGCCGTCCACCCCGAACCGGCTCCATCACCATGATGGGAATATTCCGCTGGGTAAGGATCTCGTATTGCGTCTTGGCGTTCTGAAACTCCCAGTCAAAATAGTTGAGCTGGATCTGTGCGAAATCCCAGGACCGAAGGTCGGCGAAACGACGGAGGGTATCCGGTGTGCCATGGGAGGAAAAGCCCAGATAACGAATCTTTCCCTGACGCTGCATCTCCTCCAGAAAGGGGATCACCCCCAGCTTCTCGTCCAGGAATACATCAATGGTATCCTCGCTGACGTTGTGGCAGAGGTAAAAGTCAAAGTGATCCACGCCGCAGCGATCCAGCTCCTCCTGAAAGATCCGGGGCGCATCTTCCGGATGATGCAGCAGCCAGGGGGGCATTTTGTCCGCCAGAAAGTAACTGTCTCTGGGATACTTGGAAAGAGCGCGACATAAAAACCGCTCCGAAGCGCCACCGCCATAGACGTAGGCGGTGTCAAAATAGTTGACACCGCGTTGAAAGCAAAGATCAATGATGGCTTGGGCTTTTTCTTCGTCGATTTGGGTGCAGTCCCCGCCTAAATTGGGCAGCCGCATACAGCCCATACCCAGCAGCGAGGTGGAAAGGCCGGTGTTTCGATAGGTGCGATAACGCATGGAACCCCTCCGCTCTCATACAATGAAATGTTCTGCATCGAACACCGCAGCATCTGGGACACCGAGGCTGGATAAAGCTGATGCAGTCCGTCAAAATTATATCATAGTATTGCGCGAAAGGCTTGCAATGTCAAGAACAAAACAGTGTCAATTGTTGCAGAAGCGTATCAAAACAGGGGGATTTGCAATAAAATGCCCAAAGAATGCCCTATTGCTCCAAAATCAACCGGTACAGCTCTGCCGGGGAATGAGCAATGGCGATGGCGCCTGCCTGACACATTTCCGCAGTATCTCCATATCCCCAACTGACGCCAATGGTGGCGATGCCATGGGCTGCGGCCCCTTCCACATCATAGATCGTATCGCCCACCATCAGGGCTGCCTGATCCTCAGGCAGCGCAGACAGCAGATGCCGAATGACGGATTCTTTGGAGTCTCGGGTGCCGTCCATGGTGGCCCCGCAAATGCGAATAAAATAGCGGTCCAGCTGGAATTTTTTTAAGATCTCCACTGCGGTTTCCTCAGGCTTGGAGGTAGCCACATATAGGGGGAAACCGGCTTGGGTTAGTTGTTCCAACAGGGGGTGGATGCCGGAATAGGGGGTGTTTTCAAATTTGCCCACGGTTAAGTAGCGACTGCGGAATACGGCGACAGCCTCCTCCACCCGATCCTCCGGTACACCGAATCGCGGAAAGCTCTCCCGCAGAGGTGGCCCCACAAAAGCCCGAAGGGCTTGCCGGTCGTCGGCGGCAATGCCAAAATGCCTTAGAGCCAGTTGGGCGCAGTTGATAATGCCTTCCCCGGAGTCAGTCAGAGTTCCGTCCAGATCAAAAAATATGGCAAGCTGTGACAAGTTCATCCATCCTTTTTTCATAGTAGCTTTATTGTACTTCGTTTCGACGGTGGAAGCAAGGCCGGAATTGTATGGGGGTCTCAACATGTATGATATGTTTGGAATGTTAGAAAATTAGAAAATTAAAAAAATCCTGAATTTTCGTAAAACTGTTGAAAAAATCGAATTATTTGCTTGAATTTTACGATGGATTGGTTTACAATGGATCTGGAACTTTACAGGGATGAAGCTTCTCGGAAAGGGTAATACTATGTTAAACATCGTGTTGGTTTGCCCGGAGATCCATCAAAACACGGGTAATATCGCCCGGACCTGCGCGGCCACCGGAGCCAGGCTCCATCTGGTTCGACCTCTGGGGTTTGAGATTACGGATAAGGCCCTGCGGCGCGCGGGACTGGATTACTGGTATATGCTGGATGTGGTGCTCTACGACGATCTGGAGTCCTTCCTGCGGCAAAACGCGGGGGCCTCCATGTGGTTTTTGTCCACCAAAGCGCCCAGAGCCTATACGGAAGCGTCGTATCATGACGGGGATTTTTTGCTGTTTGGGCCGGAGTCCCGGGGGTTACCGGAATCCCTGCTGGAGCAGCATCGGGATCGCTGTCTGAAGATCCCCATGTTGGCGGAGGCCCGAAGCCTGAATCTGTCCAATTCGGCAGCCATTGTGGCCTATGAGGCCCTGCGGCAGATGGGGTTTCCCGGTATGCGAAGCTAT
>CBCTLT010000182.1:0-4474 GCA_965147785.1 uncultured Oscillospiraceae bacterium | reverse complement strand
AGATTGGTGCGGGCGGAAAGGAGGCGGCACGTATGAATTTTGCAGAGGATATTGCGTGGATTCTGATTGTATGCGCGATAACATATCCGCTTTACGCGTTATTTTTCGTGCTTGCCCACTTTTACAAGAAAAAGACGCAGAGAGGGAGCGGCTGCACGGTTTTTCTAAAAGCGACCGTCATCGAACCGCTGAGGATTCGGATCAAGCATTCCTACCATTATTTTATGATATACCAATACGAGTATATGGGCTACGTCTATCAAAAAAACACCGGCATCGATTTGGCCTATCATCAGGCGCAGAAGAAGATCGGAACTGAGGTGGAGATTTACATTGACCCATCTGATCCGGAAAAATACTTCTGTCCCGCCGATGTCAAGATGTATCGGATGACTCAGATCTGCCTTCTGTGCGTCGGGTGGCTTTTCATTGTGGGAACGCCCATCGCCTGTTTTTTATTAGAGTATTTTTATTAGAGTTATAGATTGCGACGATCCAAGACGCTGGGGCCGTATTCTGTTCGGTTTGTCTGGAGGAAAGGGAGAAACAGCCCTTGATTGAGGAGATGATGAATGTCTTTCCGTTCATTCTGGAAGAGCTGGGTATGATCGCGTTGATGGAAGTGGTTTTTCTGCTGTTGCGGGTGAAAGGCCGGGGCGCAAGTACAAAGAAGAGGAGTGAAACATGAACTTGGAACATATCTGCTATGGCTGCTTTCAGGAAAAGCCGGACGATTCCCCTGTCTGCCCCCACTGCGGGTTTAATGCGGAGGAGGAGCAGCCGTTTTTGGCGCTGCCCATGGGCGCACTGCTGAACGGCCGCTACATGACCGGAAAGGTCCTGGGCGTGGGCGGGTTCGGCATCACCTATCTGGGCTATGACCTGACGCTGGAGATTAAGGTAGCCGTCAAGGAATATATGCCCTCCGGTCTTGCTACCCGGCATTCCGATAAGTACAGCGTGGCACTGACCGGACGGGGCCAGGAGGATTATCAAAACGGCATGGAGCGCTTTTTAGAGGAAGCGCGGATCCTTGCCAAACTGCAGAATACGCCGAACATCGTGTCGGTGCAGAATTATTTTAAGGAAAACAACACGGCCTATTTCGTGATGGAATATATCGACGGCATGAGCCTGAAGGCATACGTTGCATCCCAGGGCGGGAAGATTCCCTATGACCAGGCGCTGACCATCCTGATGCCGGTGATGCAGGCGTTGACGCAGGTTCATGCCCTGAACCTGACCCACCGGGATATCAGCCCGGACAACATCTCCATTACCTCCAAGGGGGAGAGCAAGCTACTGGATTTCGGCGCGGCCCGGTTCTCTATCGGAGATGAAAAAAGCGTGTCGGTCATCCTGAAACATGGCTACGCGCCGGAGGAGCAGTATTCCAGTAAGGGGAACCAGGGGCCGTGGACGGATGTATACGCCATGGGCGCCACCCTGTACCGCTGCGTGACCGGGGAGCTGCCGCCGGATTCCATCATGCGGGTCCATAACGATACGCTGAAAAAGCCCTCGGAGCTGGGCGTTCCCCTGCCTCCTCAGGTGGAACAGGCGATCATGAAGGCGCTCGCGGTAAAAGCGGAGGATCGTTTCTCCACCATGGAGGCCTTTATTGAAGGGATTACCGGGAAAACCCCGGCGTCTTTCCATCACCGTACCATGGCTGTGCCATCCGGTCAAACGGCTGCAGGTTCCGATGGAAAGCCGGGGCTTTGGACCAGATTCCGGCGGAGCCATATCGGGGTACAGATCACGGCGCTGGTGCTGTGCGTTGCTGTGCTGGGTCTGGGCGTCTGGGGAGCAGTAGCGGGGATCGGTGCGCTGACCGGCGGGAAAGCAGAGCCGGGTTCTTCTGACGGGCCATCTGGCACTCCTTTCGATATAACAGTGCAGGAACCCGAGGGCGTAGACGATGTCGCCTTGCAGGACTACGCTCAGGAGTATCTGAATATCACCATGGGGATCCCCCAGGGGTATGCAGAAACAGAGTCCGGCAGCGGAGCTTTTGCTTCATCGGATGGGAGCGCTACCCTGCAGGTGGGATTTTACGATAAGGCCGCCGGTTTTCCGGTGTATACCCTTTCTGATGTGGAGGAGAACGCGGAGAAATATGTCCAGTATTATATCGGCCTGCTGGAGAGCACCAATATCACAAAGCATGAGATCCTCAGCCGGGGTTACCGGGAGGGCAGTTCTTTGGACACCTACTTGATCCAGTTTTCTGCTACCGAAAGCGGAGGCACAACCATGGAATTTTTGGCGGCGTTCATCGAATGCCAGAATGGGTTTGGCTGCTACAATCTTATCGGCTCCTATCCTCAGGGGGATGAGAAGGCGCAGGCGGAAATCTTTGCAGCAATGGATTCCTTCCGAAGCAACGGTCCGGCGGGCACAATTTACCAGCGATTTTATGATGAAAATCTCCCGTTTCAATTCCTCTATTGGGAGGACGAGAGCGAGATTCAGTTTACTGTGCTCGGAGAAAGCCGGCTAAGGATGGAGAAAAGTACGGCTGCGGTTGGTGTGGAAGTGCAAAGTCAGCAGATAAGCGATACTTTCAATAAGGAAATCTGGATGGATGGTATTGCGGAAGTACTGGTCAAAGAATCTTTTCAACCGCGAAAAGAACGTTGGCAATACAAGAGCGGCGGAATTGACTGGATTGTTGATGAGTACACCTATACTGAAGATGACACCTATCTCAGCGTTTACGGCGGCGAGTACGGCGGCTTGGCGTTTGTGATTCTTATCAGTGCAGCAACAGAAGACGAGCTTTTCGACGGAATGCTGTTGGATGTGACCAATACGATTCGACCTGTGAAATAGATGACAGCCCCGTTTCCGGGGGAAAGGAGAAAAAAGTGCTGAGTCTAAAAAGAAATGTCAACTGTCCCCGCCGCATGGCTGTGTACGCCGTCTTTGACGTGCTGGACCGGATGGGCTGCCAATACGAGCAGGCGCTGGTCGGCGATATCAAGGCGGAGGCGAAGGTGCTGGGGCATACCAGTGAGTACGCCTTTGCCGTGACGGAACAGACCATCAACACATCGATCCTCCATGTTTCCATGCTCCGTCCGGCAAGCGGCCTGAGTGAGGAGGAAAAACAGCTGGCAGTACGTTATCTGGCAGACAGCGTACTGCAGCATATCGATGAGGTACAGGCTTTAGAATGAGGAGGAAGACGAGATGGCAAATGAATCGAGAGTATTCCGGCTGCCTGCCGGCATGAGTACCCAGGTGGTGGCAAACGCGGTGGAGGCGTTCCTTTCATCCGCTAAGGGGATGGAGGTACAGAGTGCCGAAACCACAGAAGGCTATGTGGTGCAGGGTCGTCAGGAAAAAGACGGCTGGAAGACCATTGCCGGCATGAGGATGGCTACGACGGTGCAGATGATCCGGATGGATGACAACTTAAACGTCACCGTGGGTCAGGGCGAATGGTCGGATAAGATCGGCGCCGGCGCGCTGGGATGGTTTATCGCATGGCCGCTGGCGGTGACTGCCGGTGTGGGCGCCTACAAGCAGAAAAAGCTGCCGGAAGAGATTTTCCAGGTGATTGAGCAGTGCATCGTCTCCGGCGGCCGCTCGGTGGTGGTGCGAAACGCCGGGGCGGAACTGAACGCGGGTATGGTGGTTTGCCCCGCCTGCAAAACCCAGTGTGCGGCCGGCGCCAAATTCTGCAACAACTGCGGGGCGAAGCTGGAAAACAAATGCCCCCAGTGCGGGGCGGAGATACCGCCCGGAAGCCGCTTCTGCGGAGCATGCGGAGCACCGCTTTCCTCGCAGGGCGCTCCGGTGCGATAAAGGGAGGAGATTGCGTATGCGCAGGGAAAAAACCGCCGGGGCGGCAAAAAGGCGCATGGCTTTTCAGTATGCTGCTGGCGGTATGCCTGATGATCGCGGCCCTTCCCCTGTCCGTTTCGGCGGCGGGGGAATATGTGCCAGGGAACCCCCGCTGGTCGGGCTACCAAAACCAGGTGCAGTGGGGCCGGCCGGCAGGAGCGGCCTCCGGCGATAGCTTTGAATACGAGGCACAGCTGCTGCTGGGCGACGATGTGGTCGAGTCCAAGGCAGTGGAAATCGACACCTATTTGTTTTTCACAAACGATGTGGTGACGCGGCCGCAGGAGGAGTACACCATACGGGTGCGTGCCAGATGGATCATGATCGTGGGCGACCCGGACGGCCAGTATATGGTGGCGGACGTCGGAGAAGCCGAACCGCCCCATGAGCACAGCTATACCCAAAAGCACGACGCGGCACAGCACTGGCAGGCGTGCTCCTGCGGCGAAAGGCTGAATGTGGCAAACCATATCTACGGCGATTGGAGAGAGACGAAGCCGGCCACCGAAACCGAGGCTGGTTCCAGAGAGCGTGACTGCACGGTCTGCGACTATGTGCAGACCGAAACCATTCCAATGCTTGAACATGAGCACAGCTACGGCGATTGGCAGAAAGATAAAAC
>CBCTLT010000181.1:0-4483 GCA_965147785.1 uncultured Oscillospiraceae bacterium | reverse complement strand
TGGTCCACCGACCGCTGTCCTCAATTCCCTTTTCGATGGCCGCAACGATCTGTTTTGTGGGCATACCATAGCCTTCAAAATCCTCATACCAGATCCGAAAAGCACAGGTAATTTCACTGGGACAGTTTTGCGCATAAACCTTGGCCTGTTCCGCAAGCTCCTGTTCGGTCAAGGTCTTGATTCCCGCAGGAACTCGAATCGTCAGATTCATTCATAGTCCTCCCTTTGTGCCGCTTGGCGGCGTAATTACTGTTTGATGGTCTCTCCGGTCATAAAGTCGAAATCGCTCGCCGGCATCTGTCCGATGGAATCCAAGAATTCCACGATCCCCTGCTCCGCCGAAGCCATCACGCCCAGATGGTGCATATAGGATTCGTATTCCACCTCGAACAGCTGGTCTGCCAGCTCCGCCAGGTTTTTGATGACAGCCCGGCTTTGCTCTGTCTTGGGAAAACGCTTGCAGCGGCCTTCCTCCGACCCGAGGGGGTGGATATAGCATAAATACTGCTGCTCCAGGAAGGCATACAAAATCTCGCCCTTGGAAAGCACCGCAACCATATGCCCCTTTTCCAAGGCACCGATCAAAGCCTCCCCGTCCTTTTGAAGAGGCGAAATCTGAATTCTGCCCTTTCCATCCTGTCCGCTGTTAATTTCGCTCATGCATCATCCTCCGTTCCAGGGCATAATACGCCCTGTCTGACCCCTATAATTTACACCTTAGAATGGTTCCAATGTCAACAGGTAATTCATGAAAATTTTGTAACCGATTCTGGTACTTCTGACGGATCATTTGGGCAACACATTGATATTCCAAGACAAGATAAAAACGGTTACTCTTTTTTGGTTGTGACCAGAGCCGGATTCCGTGTTTCCAAACAGCAAAAACTTTGATAACATAAGAATAGCATGATACAAAGGAGACTTGCTTATGACAACCGACCTCACAACAGGGCGCGTTACAAAAGTGATTTTAGTTTTCTCCCTGCCCCTGCTGCTGAGTACCATCCTGCAGCAGTGCTACAATATCGCCGACAGTATGATTGTAGGCCAATTCACGGGAGCATCAGGCCTTGCCGCCATCGGCGCAGCATATCCGGTGACCCTGTTTTTTGTGGCCATCGCCACAGGGGCCTCCATGGGCTGCTCTGTCGTAATTTCTCAGCTCTTTGGCGCGGGGCGAAAGGAATTGCTCCATCGAGCTGTATATACCGCCTTAATCTCTTTGGCTGTCCTGGGCCTGATTCTTTCTCTGGCCGGCATCGCGCTCAGTGGCTTTTTGATGCATCTGCTCAACGCCTCCGACGAGATTTTCGGCAACGCCAAGCTGTATTTGGCCATTTACGCCGCCGGCGTCCTACCCATGCTGATCTACAACGCTGCCAACGGCGTATTCACCGGTTTGGGGGATTCCAAACTGCCTCTTTATCTGCTTCTGTTGTCCTCTGTGCTGAATGTGATCCTAGACTATATCGCCGTACGGTTTTTACACTGGGGCGTAGCCGGTGCGGCACTGGCTACCTCTTTTTCCCAGCTTGTGGCGGCAGTGCTGGCTGTACTGATCCTGATCCGACGAATCCGGATTATTGCCAACTGCGACGACCGCAAGTATTTCGACCGGGTCATTCTGGGTGACATCGCCAAGGCAGCGGTCCCTTGCATTCTCCAGCAGAGCTGTGTGGCCCTGACCCACACCATTGTGCAAAGCATCCTCAACACCTTTGACACCACGGTGATCGCTGGCTACGAGGCCGCTTCTAAGCTTCACAACTTTGCTTACATGGGACTCAACACCATCGGTACCGCCTTTGCCTCCTTCACCGCCCAGTGCTTTGGTGCAGGAAAGGAAAAGCGAATTTGGGAGGGCTTCCGCACCACCATTATCATCTGTCTCGGCATCACAGCCTGCATTATCGCCCTATTTCAGCTCTTCCCCGGACAGCTCATCGGTCTGTTTATCGCAGAAGATCCGGATGTCATTGCAGCAGGTACCAACTATCTGCGAATTATTTCCCCGGTATACAGCGTCATCTGCTTCATCATTGCCACCGGAGGCCTTCTCCGGGGCGTTGGCAGAAGCTTCGCTTTCTTTGTGGAAACCCTGCTGGAGTTCATTGTCCGGGTAGTCATGTGCTTTGTGCTGACGGACGTTCTGGCCAGCTATACCGGTCTGCTTTGGGCCTGGTACTTTGGCTCTTCCTTCGGTTTCCTGATGTGCCTCGGTCTCAGTATCCAGACATATCGCAGCCGAAAGCGCACAGCTTCCACCCTTTAAAGATTACAAAAACAGCCCTGCTGTAGCATCGAAAACTGCTGATGCCGCCGCAGGGCTGTATTTTTATCCAATTTCCGAAGCTGCATCCTCCGGCGACACGCCGGAGTCAATTACGGATTGCAGTGCTGAACGGGCCTTCTCCTGGAGGGTTTGTGTGTTGCCCTGGAAGCCGCATAGACTGTCTAAATAGCTGCGGAACTCATCCGCCTGGGCCTGGGTCAGAGGGGACACTTCATAGCTTTCCCCGTCGAACAAGACCGTTCCGCCGGTGGAAACGCTTTCCCCGCTGTCATCCACATAGCTGAGGCCTGCCATGGCATCCTGTTCCGCCTGAGAAAAGGCCTGCTCCAAAACAGGGAAGCCATGGGTGGTCTGATATTGGGTCATGGTGTCGTTGTTCAGAAGCTGAGTCATAAACTCCCATGCCGCTTCCTGATGCTCGGAACCACTCGGAATGGCAAAAACACCGTCAGAGCAATTAAGGATTCCTCCGTTGCCCGTATCCGTGGGAAAACCTTTGAGGACGTCATCACCCTCCATGGCAGCGTCTATAACCAAAAGATCCGAAAAACCACCGATTGTCACCGGCTCCAACAGCAGGGAACCGTCCTTCAGGCAGGGCACCGCCTGCTCTTGGAGATTTGCCGTCAAATTATAGATTTCCCCGTCGTCCACCGGCACAGCTTGGACCGCCTGCAGCAGGGACGCAAAATCCGTCACATAACTTCCGCCCCATTGCACCAGCAGATCCAGCGCGTCATAGGCGTTGCTATATTGGAGCAACGCCGTTTCGGGATACTGCGCTACAATCTGGGCAAACTCCGCCGGCGTCCAGCCCGCGTCCTCACCCAACACACCTTTGGAACCCAGCAACGTCTCCACAGTAAAATACAGTGGCATGGCGGAACCATCCTCCTGAAGAGCCCGATAGACGCAGGGCATCAACGTGCTCTCCCCCACTGCATCGTCCAGCAGAGTGTTGAGATCTGTCAAGTCCACCTCCGCCAAATTGTCCCGATCTGTCAAAATCAGGTCCAAATCCCCGGCATCCTGGGCGATCCGGGTCTCGCCGTCGCTGTAGTTGCCGTAGTTCACCAGATGGACCCGTACGTCCTCCTGAGAGGTGTTGAACTCCACCGTCAGCGCATTAAGGACGCTGACCAGCTCCGGATCCTCCACACAATACCCCATGGTCACCACGGTCCGTTCCGTATCTGCAACCGGCACCTGGATCAGCGTTCCAAGGGAAACCCCATCCTGGGTACTGGAGAGAAGATAGATGGTTTCCTGATTTTGTGCTGCCACCGATACCAGAGTCTCCGGATTTACGTCTGTGTCGATCCAGTCCAGCACCGCCGACATGGTGGTGGACTCCGGATCCAGAGCGTATAGGCTTCCCCCATCCGACAGAAGCGCACAGCCATCCCAGCCGACATAGGCCCGATAGATATGGCTCTCCTCCGTGAGGGTGGCACCGATGGCCTCCGTGTTGAGGAGCTTCACCGCACCGGTGTATCCGCCGTCCTCCTGGAGTGTTTGGGTGCTAAGCAGCACCCTTCCATCAGAAAGGTCCACCAGGCTGATGCCTTGCTCCTGGCCCAGAGAAAACTCAGACACCTGCTTTCCCTGACTATTGTAGACCCGAAGCCACCCCGCACCCATCAGGTAGAAGCTGCCGTCGCTGTCCACCGCCATGGTATAGGGATAGATGCCCTCGGAACCATCCAAGTCTACTGTATTTGTAGCAGCCCCTCCTGTTTCTGGCAGGGCATACAGGGTCAGTCCATCCTCCCGCTCCACACAGTACCAAAGGCCTTCAGCACCTGAAGTGATCGCCAGTACGTTACCGTCCAGGCCCTCTGCCTCCACCAATTTTTCCTCGCTGAGATCATAGACGGCCCGGCTTGCGTCTTCCATGGAAAGTTCCACCATCAGCCGGTCTCCCTGATAAAAGAGACGCTCCGGGATTCCTTCTTCCACAGAAAGCTCTGACCAGGAAACCTCATAGCCATACCCCGTCTGTTCCTGAGGAGACTGGGTGGTCTGGGGTACCACGGCAGCTGCCGTCTCCTGGGGCTGTGTGGTTGCCGAAGTGGAATCCCCCTCCGACATGGATGACGCAGTCTTGTCGCCGCAGGCAGATAAAACAAGGCCCAGGGCCAGGATAAGGCCCAGGAGCCGAATGTATTTGTGCTGTTTCATAGGATCCTC
>CBCTLT010000180.1:0-4489 GCA_965147785.1 uncultured Oscillospiraceae bacterium | reverse complement strand
GACTTTTTGCGAAATACGTTACGGCATGCGGAGCTTGGACGGCAGCCAAACTGGGAGAAACGCCGTCAGCAGAATCGACATGCAAAGTTCCGCCGCATACCCCAGGATGACGCCCCATTCCGCAGGAGCAAAGGCGCATTGTAGAGCACCGGAGGAAAACCAGGTCAGCAATCCAAAATCCGACCCCATTGCATCCATGGCGAACAGTAAAAAGCCCAGGCACAAGGGCACCTCGTACCGACCGCAAAAGGAAGTCAATAGGAAAAACAAGGCCAGATTTCCGACGGAACACAGCAAATGTCCGCAAAAGACCTGCAGGAGCCATTCCCAGCCTGTATCGCTTGCGACTGCCATCACTTCCGGCCAAAGTAGCAAAGCTTCCACGATCCAGGTAACCAGGATCATACAAGTTTGAAGCAGCAGTAAATAGAGCCCCTGAACGCCATGAACCACCGGGATTCCATATCCAGCGGAAACCACCGGAATCAGCCGGGGACGGGAATAATCCTCACAGGTCAGAAATGCGCATAATACCGACGGAAACAAAAACAACTACCCCACAGTACTGAGCGGACCACAGAGTGCATAAAAAGCCGCGTTCAGTTCTGGGCCAGAGGCACTAGGTACGCCCAAGAAGCAGGGTTCCGGCTGTATTTCCAGACGGTGCCCCCGCATCAAGGCAACGGAAAAGAGCACTAGAAATGCTCCAATGATCCATAATTTTTTGTGATTCAGCAGTATATAAAAACGATATCGAAGCAAACACCTCATGTCTTTTCTCCAATGATGGAAAGGAAATAGTCCTCCAAGGTACTGCCGCTAGACGTAATCTCCCCCACCGTCACATTGTTTTTGTTCAAAACCGTACAGATTTCCGCTGTGGCTATGGTACAGTCTTCCAGTATCATACGTCCGTTTTCCACGGAAATCTGCTGTTCCGGATATGCCTGCTGCAACACCCTCTTCCCTGTTTCCGGGTCCGGCACCTCTACAGAAATGACATAGGTTCGTCGCTGTCGAAGGGTCTCCCGGTCCACAGTTTGCATCAGCTTGCCGTGGTGCAGAAAAATGTAATCCGTAGCCAGGCGGTAAAGCTGGGGCAAATTGTGACTGGACAGGAGAATCGTCACCTGCCTCTTTTGGCACTCCTCCAACAGAATCTCATGGACCAGCTCAATGGCCTCCGGGTCCAAACCGGTCAGCGGTTCGTCCCAGATCAGCAGCTCCGGCTGTCCCAGCAGCGCGGCTGCCACTGCCACCCGCTGCCGTTGCCCAGTAGAATAGGTGGAAAGATGCTCATGCTCCGTTTGGACGGGCTGTAATCCCAGCCGTTCCAGCAGGCGCCGTGCCTCCTCCGGGTCCCGATATCCCTTAAGGCGCTGCAGGGCCAGTAAATTCTGCACCGCATTCATCCCACCGGCCAATCCGGACTCCACAAACAAAAACCCTATTTTGCGGCGTGCCAATCTGTTTTCCCGTTCCGTCTTTGCCCCAAGCAGCGAATAACTCCCCGCAGAGGGCCGCAGCAGTCCCGCCAAAATCTGAAAAAGGGTACTCTTCCCTGCGCCATTGTTGCCGATCAGGCCATAGATCCGGCCTCGTTCCAGCTGGATGGAAAACCGATCTAGTCCCGTGCAGCTTTTGTATCGCTTGGTCAGTTCCTTCGTCTCAAGTACAAGCTCCATGGTTCCCTCCTTATCGCAGATCGCCTCGGTATCGAAGCCAGCCTGCCAGATTGGCCAGAATAGCAGATACCATCGGAAACAGCAAAAAAACTGCCAGTTCTTGAACAGGGGCCGCCAATTCAGGCTGCCACATCCACAGGCCGTCCTGCCTGTAGAGTCTTGACATCAAAACCTGTGCGCTGGTACCATCTAAAATTCCATTGGTCCCCAGGATAGAGATAAACATCAGCACGCCAAAGGAAATGCAAATGCCAACCATTCTGTTCCTGAACAGCATAGCCACAAGCAGCGCCAAGGATGCAAATCCCACATCCCTCCAGACACGAAACAGGATACACCGGAAATAATACAAAACTGACACGCCCTCCGCCAAATGGATTTTGGAAAACACAGCACCCAGCAGCACGATTCCCAGGGACAGCAGAAAAATAAGGCTGTAATAGCACACTGATGCCCCCATCCACATTTGGCCTCTGCCGCAGCCATAGGCCACCGGGATTCTGACCTCGGGAGAAGATGGCCGTGGCAACAGCCGTACCGCCACTGCAAACAGGCTGCAATGTCCGAAAGCTCCTACCAAACGCTGAAACTGCCACAAATTAAACCAAGCCGTAAAATCCTCTATAGTCTCAAAGGAAGTGGCATAGGCAACATTCAGCGTAGAAATGTCCATATTAAGGGCGTTTCTCCTGGTTATACCACCGGAAAGAAACATACAGCAGATCATGAGCAGGGCAATGGACAACCAGGTTCCCTTCTCTCTCACGGTACGGGACCAAAACCAACAAATCGTTTTTCCCATGACGAGTGTGGTACGAGAATTGCCGCAGGGGCGATCGTACGCTCCTTTCCTCAAAAAATGTCAGTAAAAGGTTCTACAAGGCAATGCTACCACAAGGAAACATATATTGTCAATTCAATAAAATATCTATATTTTTGTCCGCTTTTTGCTCATTTTAACAAAGCTCTTTGGCAAAAGCATCCCGCTCTGTGTGAACCTTTGTCACACAAAGCGGGATGCTTTTTAAAGAAACCTGTACTATTTCTCTGGCTGATTTGTCTGTTTCAGACATTCCAGAAAATACAGCAGCAAATCATTTTCGCTATTTGCCATCCAGTAAGGGTTGATAAACACCTCATGCTCCACGATTCCATCCGGCGTTTCATCCACCAACGGTATCAGCTTGACTTTGGGATTGTTCTGCAGCGCACCTGTTTCGTTGACGCAGGTAATTCCAAGACCGGCTGCAACCAACATCATCAGAGCGTCCAGCTCTGCAAAGGGGCCGGAAATCTTGTTGACATAATCCCCACTATAACCAACGACGGAGTTGACCTTCTCCGCCCGCAGGGGCGGTTCAAATTCCTCCGCAGCCAATAGCGAGTAGTGCATATCCCCAAAATAGGTTTGGATCTCCTCATTGGTAATGTGCGAGATACCGGCATTTGGATGGTCATAGGGCACCGCCAAGCACATCCGATCCCGATACAAGCGCATAGAACAGATCCGTTCCCCATCCGGCATGGCTGTATTCAGCATAAACAAAATATCCAGGGTACCATCCCGCAGGGCCGCATAGGATTGCCGCAGAGTCAGATGACACAACTGAATCATGGCTTTCGGATATTTTTTCTTCACCATCAAAAGCGCTTCACGCATGGGATCATTGAGTTCCAGGCTATCAAGGATCCCGATACGCAGGCGGCCTAATCTGCGATTCACCGTTTCCTTAATTTCACCGCTGGATTCCAAATAGTAATCGTACAGGGCTTTGATTTTGGGATATAGTTCTCTGCCGACTGCTGTTACCTTGACCGCATTGTGATCGCGCACAAACAGCAGCGCCTGCAGTTCTTCCTCCAGTGTGCGAATTTGGCGGCTCATGGTGGGCTGAGAGATGTACAATTTTTCAGCAGCCAGCACAAAGCTGCCCATTTGAACCGCCTCAATAAAGCACTGCATCTGAAAAACTGTCATACACCCATCTCCTTTGCAGCCATTTTAGCACACCTGATTCAGCCGATCAAGGGTTCCCATCGATCATAAGCTGGATGATCTCCTGATCCGTACCGCGCATCCCTTCCCGAGCAATCTGACTCACAGCACGGATCGTGTTTTCCACGCCCTTGATCACGATGCCATCGCCGTCATAGAACTGACTGTCGTGCATATACATCTGCATCCCCAGCAGCCCAGCCTCCACTGCAGAGGCAATTTTCGCGGCACAGCTGGCTTTGGCTCCATCGCAGATCATGCCGGAGTTGATGGCCAGGGCATTGACAATGGTATGGCTGATCTCATCCAAACCGCCGCCATAGAGATAGCAGATCCCAGCACCAGCACCACATCCGGCGCTGGTGGCACCGCAGTATGCAGATAGGCTGCCAATCCCGGTTTTCAGGTGGATGGTCACCAGATTGGACACCACCAGTGCTCGATACATGGCGTCATCAGAGGCCTCCATCTCCTTTGCATAGACGATAACCGGAATGGAAGCCGTCATTCCCTGATTGCCACTGCCGGAGTTGATGACCACCGGCAGCTCACAGCCGCTCATTCTCGCGTCTGAACCTGCTGCCGCCCAGGCTTTGGCTCTATTCTGAATGCTGTTGCCATAGGATTTGAGCAGAATTTTTCCAATGGTCGCACCGTATTTGCCCGCCATCCCTGCCTGAGCAATGGCCATATTGTAGTCGATTTGTCGGCGCAGCACCGGCGCAACATCTGGAATACGGACTTCGTTGGCAAAGGCCACGATGTTTTCTACACTCAGCAGCTTTCTATTTTTGGGCACCTGAATCAC
>CBCTLT010000179.1:0-4490 GCA_965147785.1 uncultured Oscillospiraceae bacterium | reverse complement strand
GACAAGTCCAAGATTCTGGAGCTGATGGAGGATACCAGCTATCGCTATCAGATTGTGAAGCGAAAGGTGGAACAGGACGAAGCCACGTTGGTGCGGAATTATATTTCAGAAAATGAGGTGACCGGCGTCTATCTGGAGCCGGATACCAAACGCTATTATCCTGCCGGGATTCTGGCGGCCCAGGTCATGGGCTTTGTGGGTAGCGATAACACAGGACTGGACGGCATCGAAGCAGCTTATGACGACGTGTTGACAGGACACAGCGGCAAGATCGTTTCGGCCAAGGGCAACTACGGTACGGAGATGCTCTACCACTATGAGACCTACTATGACGCAGAAAATGGAAACGACGTGGTGCTGACCATTGACCAGACCGTGCAGCAGATGCTGGAGAAGCATATGCAGGAGGCTATTACCCAGTATGACGTTCAAAACGGAGCCTTCGGTGTGGTGATGGATGTGGATACGGGAGAAATCCTGGCCATGGCGACACTGGGAAGCTATGATCCCAACAACTATGCCGAGATTTACGACCTGGATACCCAGATGGAATTGGAACAGCAATATGAGGAGGCCATGGAGGCGGAAGGAGAGGAACAAGAGGAGCTGCTCTCGGCGTACAATACCGCCGTTGCCAATGCGCGACTGGCTCAGTGGAGAAACCGGGTGATCTCCGACGGCTATGAGCCGGGATCCACCTTTAAAAGCATTACCTTGGCTGCAGCGCTGGAAGAGGGGGCAGTAAGCCTTTCCGACAGCTTTTATTGCAGTGGCAGCACCACAATCAAGGGAAGAACCAAGGCGCTGCACTGCTGGAAATCTGCCGGCCATGGGCAGCAGAGTACTGCAGAGGCTCTCCAGAACTCCTGCAACGTGGCCTTTGCCAATATTGGGATCAAGCTGGGGGGCGAAAAGCTCTATGAATATGTCCAAAAGTTTGGACTGATGGAAAAGACCGGCATTGAACTGGGAGGCGAGGCCAGCGGTATCTTCTTTGATGAGGCCACCCTGGCCAACCCGGACAGCTATGCATCCCTAACTTCAGCGGCCTTTGGCCAGACGTTTAAAGTTACGCCGCTGCAACTGGTGCGTGCCATTGCTGCGGTGGTCAACGGCGGGTATTTGCTGGAACCCCATGTGGTGAAAGAGGTGCTGGACGAGGACGGAAACGTGGTGGAGGAAACCACCAGAACGGTGATCCGGCAGGTCATCAGCGAAGAAACCTCCAGTATCATGTGCGAGCTGCTGGAATCCGTGGTATCTCAGGGAACGGCCAAAAACGCCCAGATCGCAGGCTACCGGATCGGCGGAAAGACCGGCACCTCGGAGAAGATCGACGTGTTCGATGAAGAGGGTAATCCTGTAGAGGATAAAATTGTCTCCTTTGTGGGCATTGCGCCCCTGGATGATCCGCGGTATATTGTACTTGTGGCTTTGGATACGCCGTCTACGGAGACGGGATATTATATTTCCGGTGGACAGATGGGCGCTCCCACAGTCCGGGATGTACTGGCGGATATTTTGCCTTACCTGGGGATTGAGCCGGATTATACGGAGGAAGAGGCCGCGTTGGCGGATGTGTCGGTACCGGATCTCACCGGGATGACGGCTCAGGAGGCCAAGGAAGCCTTGGCGGAGAAAAATCTGACCTTCCGATCCCAAGGGGATGAGGAAGTGGTGACCGATCAGGTGCCGGCAGCAGGGGCTACCATACCAGGAGGCAGTGAAATGATCCTGTACTTTGGTGAGGACCAGCCGGACACGGAAGTGATCGTACCGGATGTGGTGGGCAAGGACGCCGAGACAGCCAATCAGATCCTCACCGACCAGGGACTATACATGAAGATCATTGGTGCGACGGGTTCCGAAAGCACCATTGTAGCCGCTTCCCAGACGCCAGCGGCGGGGGAATCGGTGGCTCCGGGCACTGTGGTAGAGGTGGAATTCTCAGACCTCAGCGCAAGAGACTAAGGAGATGAAACGCTATGAAACTATGCGATATTTTAAATGGGATTCGGGTGCTGTCAGCGACCGTACCCATGGATCTGGAGATTTCCGGGATTGCCTATGACTCCCGGCAGGTGGAACCGGGACAGCTGTTTGTGGCAGTGTCGGGCTTCGCTGTGGATGGACATCGGTTTATTCCCATGGCCCTGGAAAAGGGGGCGGCAGTGGTGCTCTGCGAACAGATCCCGGATGGGGAAGCCCCCTATATTCAGGTGGAAAATACCCGGCTGGCTCTAGCGCTGGCGTCGGCGAACTTTTTCGGAAATCCTGCGAAGAAGATGAAGTTTATCGGCGTCACCGGAACCAACGGCAAAACCACCGTCACGTACCTGCTCAAGGCCGTGCTGGAACAAACCCTGGGGGCCAAGGTAGGCCTGGTGGGAACGATCCAAAATATGATCGGAGATCAGGTGATCGAGACCGAGCGTACTACGCCGGAGTCCTATGAGCTGCAAAAGCTGTTCTATGAGATGGCCCAGGCGGACTGCACCCATGTGGTGATGGAGGTGTCCTCCCATGCCTTGGTGTTGGACCGGGTGGCAGGGATCCATTTTGATGTGGGAATGTTCACCAATCTTACCCAGGATCATCTGGATTTCCACAAAACTATGGAGGAATACCGAAAGGCCAAGGCCATGCTGTTCCGGATGTGCGATGTGGGCGTATTCAATTTGGACGACCCTGCCAGCGAAAAAATCATGGCGGAGGCCACCTGCAAACTGCTGACCTACGGACAGATGCATCAGGCGGACCTTATGGCGGAGCAGGTACAGCTCCACGCCGATCGGGTGGAGTTCTTGGCACGATACGGAACTGAAACCAGCCGGGCCCGGCTGGGAATCCCGGGAGGCTTTACCGTTTACAATGCCCTTTGCGTTTTGGGAGCTGCGTTGGCACTGGGGATCTCCTTGGATGATGCGGTGAAGGCCCTGGCCTCGGCTCACGGTGTCAAGGGCCGTGTGGAAGTAGTTCCGACACCGGGAATGCCATACACTGTTCTGATTGACTACGCCCATACGCCGGATTCTCTGGAAAACGTGCTTCGTTCCGTCCGGGGATTCTGCAAGGGGAGATTGATCTCCGTCTTTGGCTGCGGCGGAGACCGGGATAACACCAAGCGGCCCATTATGGGACAGATCGGGGCCAGCCTCTCTGATATTGCGGTCATCACCTCTGATAACCCCAGGACGGAGGACCCCAACGAGATCATCCGTCAGATCCTGGCGGGAATCCCCGATCCGTCAAATTGCGTCGTGGAAGAGAATCGGCGAAAAGCCATTCGGCTGGCCATGGCCTTGGCCAAACAGGACGATATTATTGTCCTTTGTGGAAAGGGACATGAAACCTATCAGGTACTTGGAACAGAAAAAACCCATCTGGATGAGCGGGAGGAAGTGGCCCAGGCTCTCCAGGAACAGAAGGGACGGTAAAAATGAAACCCACAACACTCAGACAGATTGCACAGTGGTGCGGCGGCACTGTAGAACCAGAATTTCAGAACGTGACCATTACCGGGCTGTGTCATGATTCCAGAGAACTGGAGGCAGGAGAGCTGTTCTTTGCGCTGACCGGGGAGCATGACGGCCACGAGTTTGTGGCGTCGGCCAAGGCATCGGGAGCTGCTGCGGCGGTGATCAGCCGTACGGTGGACGTGAATTTGCCTGTGGTGGTGGTGGAGGACACCAGAAAGGCCCTGCGAGATGTGGCGTCGGCATACAAGGAGACGCTCTCCTGCAAAACCGTGGCCATTACGGGCAGCGTGGGAAAAACCACCACCAGGACCATGATTATGGCGCTGTTGGAACAAAGCTACAGAACCTGCGGTACTGTAAAGAACTACAACAACGACATCGGCCTGCCGGTGACCATTGGCAAGGTGGATCCAGACTGCCAGATGCTGGTGCTGGAAATGGGCATGAACCACTTTGGAGAAATGCGGCTTCTGACCTCCATTGGCAGACCTGACACGGTGGTCATCACCAATATTGGCAGTATGCATATTGAGAACCTGGGCAGCCGGGAGGGGATCCTGAAGGCGAAACTGGAGATTTTAGAGGGAATGCGTCCCGGAGGCACCTGTTTCTTCAACGGAGACGAACCGCTGCTGTGGAATCTGCGGGACAAAAATCAATGCAAGACCTGGTACTTTGGCATTGAGAACGAGGCCTGTGATATTCGGGCTGTGGATGTGAAATTGCTGGAAGGAAAGAGCACCTTCCGGGTCCAGGGACTGGGGCAGGACTTCCCGGTGGAACTGGCGGTGGGAGGACTGCACAACGTACATAACGCCCTGGCTGCCATTTCTGTAGCGCTGCACTATCAGGTGCCTGTGGAGAAAATCCAAGAGGCCATGAAGAACTATGTCAATACCAGCCAGCGGCAGCAGACGCTGCACTGGAAGGATTACACCATTATTGACGACACCTACAATGCCGGCCCGGAATCCACGGAGGCTGCACTGCGGGTTCTGAAGGATACCAGTG
>CBCTLT010000178.1:0-4495 GCA_965147785.1 uncultured Oscillospiraceae bacterium | reverse complement strand
CTTGTGTGTAGATCCATCTGACGAGGTGAGTGATTATGGCTGATCAAGAAAAAAGAGATTATTATGAAGTCCTTGGCGTAGATAAATCCGCCACCGAGGACGAGATCAAAAAAGCATATCGAAAAGCCGCCAAGGCCAATCACCCTGACCTGCACCCCGGGGATAAGGCTGCGGAGGCCAGATTCAAAGAAATCGGCGAGGCCTATGAAGTCCTATCCGATGCGGAGAAACGTGCCCGCTACGATCAATATGGCTTTGCAGGCGTAGACCCCAACTATGCTGCCGGTAGCGGCTTTGGCGGATTCGGCGGCGGATTCGGCGGATTCGACGTGGATCTGGGCAGTATTTTTAGTGACTTCTTTGGTGGCGGAGCTTCCTCCGGCTCTGCCCGGCGTAACGGCCCCCGAAAGGGCGAAAATGTTCGCGCCAGCGTGACGCTGACCTTCGAAGAAGCAGCCTTCGGTTGTGAAAAAGAGGTCTCCGCGTCCCGCATAGAGAATTGTCCCAAATGCGGCGGCTCTGGCTCTGCTGACGGCAGCGCACCGGAAACCTGTTCCGCTTGTCACGGAACCGGTTATACCAGAACGGTTCGGCAGACACCTTTCGGTTCCATGCAGCAGCAAACTACCTGCAGCAAATGCGGCGGCACCGGTAAAACCGTAAAAAATCCCTGTCCGACCTGTCGTGGCAAAGGCAAAGTTCGGAAAAACAAGAAAATTTCCGTCAAGATTCCGGCGGGCGTAGATAACGGCCAGGCCGTTCGTGTAGCTGGCGAAGGTTCCGTTGGCACCGGTGGCGGTCCCAAGGGCGACCTTCTGGTGGAGATCAGTGTCATGAGCCATCCTCTTTTCGAGCGGGAAGGCAGCGACGTAATTTGCGAAATGCCCATCACCTTCTCCCAGGCAGCACTGGGCGGCGATTTGGAAGTCCCCACTCTGGATGGCAAAGTCCGCTACTCCATTCCCGAGGGTACACAGACCGGCACCACGTTCCGGCTTCGGAACAAAGGCATTCCTGTGGTGGGCTATCAAAACCGCCGGGGTGACCAATATGTCACCGTGGTGGTGGAAACCCCCAAGAATCTGACCAAAGAGCAGAAAGAGCTGCTCAAAAAATTTGGTGAAGCCACCGGCGACGAAGCTACCCCAAAACGAAAAAGCTTTTTTGAAAAAATGCGGGACAATTTCAAAAACATCTGACTACAGGCGCGTCTTCCACGGACGCGCCTGTTTTTGACCTTTCCTACAATTTTTTCAGGGAATTAATTCGTAAATTTTTACCCTCATCCCTGTACAATCGTGGGAAAAGTTGTTATAATATCTGCGTACAACTTATTTATTTCCACCGATTTGGAGTGTGAACCCCTTGTCAAAACAAACTGCAGTGATCTGCCTGCCCGATGACCGTGACGCCACCGGGCTGAATATTCCTATGATGTTGCAAAATCTCACGGGAAGCCCCCTGCTTGCCTGGATGGTGCGCCTGATGCGCGACAGTGGCTATGAACGGTTTCTGCTTTCCTGCGAAGATGAATTCCGGGATGCAGCCGTGAGTTGCTTCCCGGATAACACTGTCACCGTGGCCGGTCCTGCTGTGGCTGGCGCTGATCTTCGGTCCTTCCTGACCGACGCGGCAGACCCCCTGCTGGTGGTGACCGCACCAGCCCTGCTGGGCGGTCGCGCTTTGGGACCTGTGGATCAGGTGGCGCAGGACGCCGAAGAAGCCGGCATTCAGGAAGGATGCGGCTGCTATCTAGTGGCTCCGGATTCTCTGCTTTCCGTTGCCGACGCCGCCAACTTTGATCTAACCCGTTTTGCCTCCGTGTTAGGCCGGGAACTGACGGAAGCCGACGGCGCCATGGCTATTTCCGATCCCGGCGCCATGGCGGACTTCCAGCAGATTTTCAAGCGGCTTCGCAACTATTATCTTTTTGCGGACGGTGTGGAGATTTGGGATTTCGACGCCTGCTATGTCTCCCCATTTGCTGAGGTTGCGCCCGGAGCCGTACTGATGCCTGGAACCATTTTAAAAGGGAACACCAAAATCGCCTCCGGCGCTGTAATTGGTCCCAATTCTCTGCTGGAAAACGCGGTGGTGGGGGAAGGCTCCACCGTCAATGCATCTCAGGTCTATGATTCCACCATTGGCCGGAACACCAACGTGGGTCCCTTTGCCTATATCCGCCCCCACTGCGTGGTAGGCGACGACATCAAGGTGGGCGACTTTGTGGAACTGAAAAATTCCACCATCGGCGATGGCACTAAGATTTCTCATCTCACCTATGTTGGAGATACAGATCTGGGCAAGCGGATCAATCTGGGCTGTGGCACCGTCACCGTAAACTACGACGGTAAAAACAAATACCGCTGCACCGTGGGAGACGACAGCTTTATCGGCTGCAACACCAACATGATCGCCCCCGTCACCATCGGAAAAGGCAGCTATGTGGCCGCCGGCTCCACCATCACCGACGACGTACCCGAGGAATCCCTGGCCATTGCCAGAGCACGCCAGACCAACAAGCCCGGCTGGGCTGCGGACCGGCGCAAAAAAGGACTGCTGAAATAATTTTGGGGAACTCCCCCTGCGAAAATATGTAAAGAGAGGTATAAAAAGATGTTTTCTCACAGTAAGGAAATTAAGATCTTTTCCGCAAACGCCAACCGCCCCCTGGCGGAAGCCATCTGCAACTGCCTGGGCATTCCCATGGGCGACAGCGAGGTCAAGACCTTTGCGGACGGCGAGGTATCTGTTTCCATCAATGAGACCGTCCGCGGCTGTGACGTCTTCGTTATTCAATCTACCTGCAAGCCTGTCAACGACAGCCTGATGGAGCTCCTGATCCTCATTGATGCCCTGCGTCGGGCCTCTGCTGCTCGGATCACTGCTGTCATTCCCTATTTTGGCTACGCCCGTCAGGACCGTAAGGCCAAGGCCCGTGATCCCATTTCTGCAAAACTGGTGGCCAATTTGATCACTGTAGCCGGCGCTGACCGGGTCCTCACCATGGACCTCCATGCCTCTCAGATCCAGGGCTTCTTTGACATTCCCGTGGACAATCTGCTGGGCAATCCCGTATTCGTCAAGTACTATCTCAGCAAGTTCACCGAGGAGCAGCGGGAAAACATGGTCGTGGTTTCCCCCGATGTTGGTTCCGTAGCCCGGGCCCGGACCTTTGCCCAGAAGGTGGGCATGAGCCTGGCTATTGTGGACAAGCGCCGTCAGAAGGCCAACTCCTGCGAAGTCATGAACATCATCGGCGATGTCAAGGGCAAGGACTGCATCCTCTTTGACGACATGATCGACACCGCCGGTTCTCTCTGCAACGCTTGCACCGCACTGCGGGAAGTGGGCGGTGCCAACCGGCTCTACGGCTGCGCAAGCCATGGTGTGCTCTCCGGTCCCGCGCTGGAACGGATCGAAAACAGCTACTTCGAGGAGGTCCGGATCCTGGATACCATTCCCATGCCCAAGGGCTATACTGGTGAGAAGATCAAGCAGCTGACCGTGGCGGAAATGTTTGCTGAGGCCATCACCAGAATCGACGAAGAGACCTCCATTTCCTCTCTGTTCTAATGTTGTTTTCCAAAAAAACCGGCGGCGAATTCCTCGTGGTGGGGCTGGGCAATCCAGGCAGCAAGTACTGGAATACCCGTCACAACGTGGGCTTCGCCGCCCTGGACGCCTTGGCAGAGCAGCTGCACGCACGGGTGGACCGGGTCAAGTTTCAGGGATTGACCGGTCAGGCGGAGCTGGAAGGCAGGAAACTGATTCTGCTCAAGCCCACCACCTATATGAATCTCAGCGGACAATCCGTTGCCGCTGCAGCAAAGTTCTATAAGATCCCACCGGAGCATATTCTGGTAATGTTTGATGATATCTCCCTGGATCCCGGCCGGCTACGGGTGCGAAAAAACGGATCTGCCGGCGGCCATAACGGCGTTAAAAGCATCATTTCCTCCATCGGCTCTCAGGAATTTCCCCGCATTAAAATCGGCGTAGGCGCAAAACCCCATCCTGATTATGATCTGGCGGACTGGGTGCTCTCCGTCTTCCCCTACGATCAGCGGGAAGCCATGGCGGAAACCTATCGGCGTGCTGCACAGGCTGCCATCACCCTGATTACCCAGGGACCTGATGCTGCAGCGAATCTTTTTAACGGCAAGTAATTTTGACAATACGCGACTGTTTCAGGCTGCATCCAAACGGATGCAGCCCTTGGTCGCTGTACAAAACTATTGTAAGGAGGCGTTTCCATGAATCTGATCGGCACCGCATTGCGAGGTCTTCCGGAGTATCGCACACTACTTCAAAGCCTTGACTCTCCCTGTGCCTCCGCCATCACCGGATTGTCTCCCATCCATCGCGCACACATGATCGCTGCACTGCGGGAGGACACGGGCCGTCCGGTCCTGGTGGTCTGTCAGGACGATCTGGCAGCATCCCGTATGGCCCAGGAGCTCTCCGGCTTTCTGGGGGAAACGCCCCCGATCTT
>CBCTLT010000177.1:0-4499 GCA_965147785.1 uncultured Oscillospiraceae bacterium | reverse complement strand
TGCACCGTTCCTGACGATCCTGCCGGCTCTGAGGCACAAAGGGAAGCTTTTGCAAGGGATACCGCGCTCCATCGCTATCCGGAACTTCCATAATGGGAAGAGCTACTCTGGTAGCCGGTTCATATTTTCCATACATTCTGGCCGTATCGCCAAAACTGCGGTTTTTGATCCGATCCGCCCGGATTTTTCCCAGATCCAGATCCATGGTCAAAACATAGTCCGAATCCAGGATCTGCTCATTTTCTGCCAGAATACTACCGTTCTCCACGATCATACTATGGCCCGAAAATACCAGATCCTGCGTGGACTCCGTGCTCCCGGCAGAACAATAGACATAACCGCAAAGGCACCGGGCGGACTGCTGGGATACCAGCTGTTTCCGATAATTCCGCTTTGCAATGACTTCGTTACTGGCAGAAAGATTGAAAATCAGCTCCGCACCGTTGACCGCCAAAAAGGTGCTGGGTGGCAGCGGCGTCCACAGATCCTCACAGAGCTCGATCCCAAAGGTGGTTCCATCTGGCAGTGAAAAGATCAAATCCCTGCCTGTGGGAATTTTCTCTCCCCGGTAAGAGAATTCTTGGATTCCCGCTGCATCCAAATCCTCCGAGGAGGAAAACCAACGCTTTTCATAGTATTCCCCATAGTTCGGCATAAAGGTCTTTGGCACAATCCCCGCTACACGGCCTCCGGTACACACCACACCACAGTTATAGAGTTGACCGCAGATCCTCAGAGGCACCCCCACCACGGCTGTGATGTTCAGCGACGCCGTCAAAGCGGCAATTCGCTCCAGCCCTGTCAGGCAATCCTCCTGCAGGTTTTTCTGAAAAAACAGATCCTGACAGGTATACCCGGTCAGGCACAGCTCCGGAAATACCGCCAAAGCGCTTCCAGCTTCCGCTGCTTGCGCAAGCTGGGCACAGATCTTCTCCGTATTCCCCGCCACATCCGCCACCGCAATGGCAGGCACACAGCAGGACACCCGTATAAATTCAAACATGACCTTCATCCTTTCATGTTGACTGCTTGTTTTATCATACCCTTTGAGGCTAATTTCGTCAACTGAAATAATGAAAATACATTTGCAGGAGGAATGCATATAAAAAGTTAGACGTGAGAACGCTTGCCGCCAAGCCGACTCGGAAACGTTCCATTTCATGGCAATGAAATAGTATCAGACTCCACGTGCTCCTCTTCTACAAAGAAATGGAGCAAGCGATATATCGCTTGCTCCGGCCTGGTACGGGTAGTGGGGGTCGAACCCACACGCCTTGCGGCACAGGAACCTAAATCCTGCACGTCTGCCAATTCCGCCATACCCGCCTATCGATCCGTATACAATTTGAAAACAGTGACAGTATACCACAAAAGCTGCAAAATCGCAAGCAAAACCTCTGAGGCATCCGAAAGGAGGCCTCAGAGGTTTTGTAATTTACCGCTTGATCTCCTGGGGAATCTTATACTGCTGCTGGTAGTGGCCCAGCACATCTACATTACTGTAGTATCCGTCAGAAATTTTAAAATGCTTTCTGCCACCTACCAAGATAATATCTGCAACATTTACATTGGTCCGCATTTTCTCATTGCTGACACTGGCACCGGGATGCTCCCAGTAAATAGCAGCAATGTCGTCCCGCTGAATTTCTGTGGTTTTGAAGGTCTCCTTGATGACGACCCCGTTTTCGTAGCAGATCACACCGCCCTGCATGGTCTTAATACAGTAGCCCAGCAGCAAGAGCCCCACCAGCAGCAATGGGATGGACACAAAATTGAAGCCGCCCTTGCTGATACTGTAGCCCATAACAGCAACTCCGGCAATCAGAAACACAGCCGCAACCATCAGCATGCCGCTAATTGCAATGAAAAGCGGCTTTGCTTCCCCTATTTTTTTCCCATACTTTTCTTCCACAAGCCATACCTCCTGTTAAATTGGCCAAAAATATATTATGAATATAGCACAATTTTATTGAAAAGTCAGTAATTTTTTCCGGAAGAAACAAATTTCAGGATTTTGACCGTGGTCAGCCAATATTTTTATTCAAACTGCCGACTTTCCTTCACTATTTCTTCACATTTCTTTTGGTCCATGAAATGCCATACGTCTGCCCAATCTCCTGTGTTTTTCCCTTTTCTTTCAGCGGTCTTTGTGCTATACTGGGGGTATCCTGCAAGAAACGGAGGCATTTTCCATATGTCAATTATTCGATATGAATTTGGCGGTCTTGTCTTTTCCGTGACCTACGATTTTGCCAGACTGGAACGCAATTTCTGCAAGGTAGCTGGTCTATATCAGGGCCAGCCCCGCATTCTGACGATTCTAAAGGAAAACGAAGGCGTTACCCTCTCCGCGCTATCCCAGCTGTGCAACATCGGTATGCCCAGTCTCTCTGTCTCCGTACGAAATCTCCAAAAATCCGGTTTGCTCCGTAAGGAAGGCTCCGGAAAAAATCAAAAGCTGTACTTGACCGATACCGGCAGAGCCCGTGCACTGATTTTTCACCAGCAGATCGACGCCTTTTACGCTTCGTTGCTGGATTCCCTGGGACCTGAAAAATCTCAAGCCCTCAATGATTCCTTTACTGCCTTCGACCAATACATCAAGGATTTCAACAAGCGTTTCGAGGAGGAGCAGGGATGGAGCAAGAAATGACGGAGCATACTTTCACCGGCGATTTGTTCTCCCCTGTCCTAGAGCTTTCCGCAGTAAATGCTATCTCCTCATTGGGACTGGCGCATATCGGAGACGCTGTTTATGAAATTTTGGTTCGCACAATGCTCATTGGAGACGGCCTGAGCACCGGGGCCCATCTGCATCACGACACGACCCAGCTGGTCTGCGCCCCAGCCCAGGCCCAGGCTGCGGACAAGCTGCTGCCACAGCTGACGGAGGAGGAACTGGGCTTTTTCCGCAGAGGCCGCAACGCCGCGGTAAAACATATCCCCAAGAACGCCACTCGAGCCCAGTATTCCAAAGCCACCGGCCTGGAAGCGCTATTTGGCGCGCTGTATCTTCTAGGCCGTAAAGACAGGATCTCCTGCCTATTTCAGATCATTATGGAGGACCCTTTCCGGAGCAAAGATCGACAAGATCCATCAGCCTTCCCGTGATGAAGTGGTGATTTCCCTTCACAGCCGGGGAGGCTCTTTCCGGCTGCTGCTGTCGGCCAATCCTTCCCATCCCCGGGCCCATGTCACGACAGCGCAATATGAAAATCCAGCCACACCGCCCATGTTCTGTATGCTGCTTCGGAAACATCTGGCCGGCGGACGATTGACGGAGATTTCCCAGCCTCCTATGGAACGAGTCCTGGACTTTTCCTTTCTATGCACCGATGAGTTTGGTGAAGAAGTCACCCGGCACCTGATCATTGAAATCATGGGCCGCAATTCCAATCTTATTTTATGTGGCGGCGATAACCGTATCATCGACTGCGTCCGCCGGGTGGACTACGAAATGAGCCAGCAGCGGCAGGTGCTGCCGGGCCTGTTTTACCGGCTCCCGCCGGCCCAATCCAAAGCTAATCCTCTCGAAACCTCTCTGACACAGATCTCAAGCTGGCTGGAGGCCATCAATGCCCCGACTCGTCCCGACGGATTCCTTTTGGATCACTTTTCCGGAATTTCTCCGCTGATCGCCCGGGAATTGGTTTGCCGATTTGATCCAGAACTGGAGGATCTCAATCTGCTGCCAGGATCCACCCGGTATACCTTCGCAGCATATCTGAAAAAATCCTTTGACCAGATTGGCAGCGGCGAGGGCACGCCCTATTTGCTGCTGCGTTCCGGCAGTCCCTGGGATTTTACCTATCTTCCCATTCTCCAATATGGTTCGTCGGTGGAATCCCGGCCCCAGGAAAGCTTTTCTCAGCTGCTAGATCAGTTTTATGCCAAAAAAGACGCTGCGGCTCGGATGAAATCCAAGTCCTCTGCCATCACCAAAACCGTTACCAACCTCCGAAACCGCACCGCCAGAAAGCTGGCCAACCAGCGCAAGGAGCTGGCGGCGACCCAGGATCGGGACCGGCTTCGTATCTGTGGCGAACTGGTGACCGCCAATCTCTATCGAATTCAGCGGGGACAAACTCTGCTGGTGGCGGAAAACTACTACGATCCGGACCTCAAGCCTCTGGAGATTCCCCTGAGCCCCATGCTCAGTCCCCAGCAAAATGCCGCCAAATACTTCAAGGACTACAACAAAGCCAAAAACGCTGAAAACTATCTTACAGATCAGATCGAAAAAGGACAGGCAGAGCTGACCTATTTGGAAAGCATTCTGGAAGAGCTGAGCCGGGCGGAAAATGAGCGGGATCTCAACGAAATTCGCAATGAATTGACTTCCGGCGGATATATAAAAAGCACTGGTACCAAGAAACGGATGAAAGTTTCTCCGTCTTCCCCTATGGAGTTTTGTTCCTCCGAAGGATTCCGAATCCGGGTGGGACGCAACAATACGCAGAACGACCTACTGACCCTGAAATCCTCTCGAAAAACAGATT
>CBCTLT010000176.1:0-4516 GCA_965147785.1 uncultured Oscillospiraceae bacterium | reverse complement strand
AGAGCGCAGGTAGGGTTATTGGGATAGGACACCACCATCAGCTTGGCCCGGCGGGCCAGATCCTCGGGAATGGCGTTCAAATCAATGATGTAGTTGTTTTCCTCCAGCAGGGGCATATAGTGCAGTTCTCCGCCGCCCAAAGCTGCGCCATCGGCAAATACTGGGTAGCAGGGCTCCGGCAAAAGCACCACGTCCCCTTCATTGAGGATGGAAAGGCCGATATGGCTCAGCCCCTCCTGAGACCCCAGCACGCTGGTAATCTCCGTCTCCGGATCCAACTCCACCTCATAGCGTCTTTGATACCACTGGGCCACTGCCTCCAGCAGCTCCGGCCGATCCACAATGGCGTAGATATAGTTTTCCGGCTTCTGGGTCTCTTCACTGAGCACTTTCATAATATGAGGCGCCGGAGGAATGTTTGGAGCACCAATAGACAAATCAATCACCGTCTGGCCTCGCGCTTCTACCGCAGTCCGACGATTTTTTAACACGGTAAACACAGACTCCCCAAACCGATCCATACGTTTTGAAAATTCCATAGCTTTCATACCCTTACTTTTAGATTTCTATTATCATACCACAGGGTCAAACCATTGGCAAGGGCTCCCCTTTTTTGTTTTTCCATATTTTTTGCAAGAACCTCTTGACCTTCCCCCCGCTGGAAGGTATATAATAACCCACGAAAGGAGGATGTGCATGCGGATTCAAGAGGTGGAACCTCTGACCGGTATTACGAAGAAAAATATCCGGTTCTATGAGCAAGAGGGTCTATTACATCCAAGGCGTCTGAGTACCAACGGCTACCGGGATTATTCGGACACAGAGGTATTACTGCTACGGCAGATCCGGCTCCTGCGTCAGCTGGGCGTCCCCCTGGAAGAGATTCGTCGGATGCAAGATGGTGCGTTAACTGTTGGAGACGCAATGACCAGACAGGGGATCTTTCTTCAGCGAGAGATTCGAAACCTGGAGCTATGCGTCTCCCTCTGTCAGCAGATGGAGACGCTGAACCTGGCGCTGAGCAGTCTGGACCCTAATCCGTATTTGGAAGAAATGGAACAACTCAAACAGAAAGGAGCCCGTTTTATGGATCACCGAAATCAAGATGTCAGCAAAAAGGTGGCCCCATCGGTGATTTCCGCTCTGGTCATGATTCTTATGATGGTCGGGATTATTGGAATCCTGATATGGGCCCAAACAGTAGACCCCATTCCCCTGCCCATCTGGCTGTTTCTGGCCTTCTTTCCTGCCGTTGTCTGCGTCGGTGTGCTGCTGGCCCTTCGGAGCAGGTGGAAGGAACTCAAACAGGGGGACGAAGAAAACATAGACAAATATTAAAAGGAAGGAGTATCCTAGATGCAACTCTTGAACATTGATTACATTCCCGGCAAAGAAATAGAAGCCCTTGGCCTGGTCAAAGGCTCTGTGGTCCAGTCCAAGCATCTGGGCAAGGACTTTATGGCAGGCATGAAAACTTTGGTGGGCGGCGAGATCTCCGGCTACACCCAGATGCTGGATGAAGCCAGAAAGATCGCCACTAAACGGATGGTAGACGAAGCCGAGGCCCTGGGGGCCGACGCGATCCTCAACATCCGATACACCTCTTCCTCTGTGATGCAGGGCGCCGCAGAAGTCACTGCCTATGGTACCGCTGTGAGAATCAAAGTATAACCCCTGGTACTATGGCACAACATAACCTGTCCTCTCTTGTAGAGGGCAGGTTTTTCTTTGTGAATCAACGGGTCCCCCTCTTTGGTTTTGGTTCCAATTCTGCGCTAAACAATCAGTAAATGAAGTTCATAAATGATTTACAAATTCCTATTGACAAACCGGGAATTAAGCGGTACTATGAGCATAAGAAGAATTAGCACTCTCCTTGACCGAGTGCTAAAATCAAGGTATCCCAGAAAGGAAGCTGCATTATGAATGTACAGAAATTGACGCAAAAATCCATGGAAGCCATTCAGTTGGCCCAAAATATTGCATCCGAACACGATAATCAGCAGATTGAGCAGTGCCACGTACTGCTGGCGCTATTGCAGCAGGATGGAGGTCTTGTCCCCCAACTGCTGACCAAGATGGGCATTACGGTGCCCTCGGTGATTGCCGCAACTCAGGAGCTGGTGGCACAGCTTCCGGCAGTAACAGGGTCCGGCCGGGAGATGGACAAAGTCTATATCAACCGGGACGTGGACGCTGCCCTTACAGAAGCAGAACACATCGCCGAGAGCATGAAAGACGACTTCGTCTCAGTGGAGCACATTCTGCTGGGTCTCATCGCTAAGGCCAACAGCCGCATGAAAAAGCTGTTTGAAACCTACCGCATCGACAGCGAAGCCTGCCTCAAGACCCTCCAGTCCATCCGAGGCAGTGCCCGAGTCACCACAGACAATCCAGAAGGCACTTACGATGCCCTGAATAAATACGGCACCGATTTGGTAAAACAAGCCAAGGACAAAAAAATGGATCCAGTTATTGGCCGGGACGAGGAAATCCGAAATGTAATTCGGATTCTATCCCGGAAGAGTAAGAACAACCCTGTTCTCATCGGTGAGCCTGGCGTGGGCAAAACCGCTATTGTAGAGGGCCTTGCTCAGCGGATTGTCCGGGGAGACGTGCCCAAGAACCTCCAGGACAAGACCGTGTTTTCTCTGGATATGGGTGCATTGGTAGCCGGCGCCAAATACCGCGGCGAATTTGAGGAGCGGTTGAAGGCTGTCCTCAACGAGGTAAAGAACAGCGAGGGACAGATCATTCTGTTCATCGATGAGCTCCACACCATCGTCGGAGCCGGAAAGACGGAAGGCAGCATGGACGCCGGAAACCTGCTTAAGCCCATGCTGGCCCGTGGCGAACTGCACTGCATTGGTGCCACCACCCTGGATGAATACCGGCAGTATATTGAAAAAGACGCCGCTTTGGAACGGCGGTTCCAGACGGTCATGGTGAACGAACCCACGGTGGAGGACACCGTCGCTATTCTGCGGGGCCTGAAGGAGCGTTACGAGGTGTTCCATGGCGTCAAGATCACAGATCCGGCTATCGTTGCTGCCGCTACCCTCTCCAATCGGTATATCACCGACCGCTTCCTGCCGGACAAAGCCATCGACTTGATCGATGAGGCCTGTGCCATGATCCGTACTGAGATGGACTCCATGCCCACAGAACTGGATCGGGTACGCCGGAAGATTATTCAGATGGAGATCGAAGAAGCCGCTTTGAAGAAAGAAAGCGATACCCTCTCCGAAGGTCGTCTGGCAGAGCTCCAGAAGGAGCTGGCTGAGGAGCGAGATACTTTCAAAACTATGCAGGCCCAGTGGGAAAATGAGAAAAACGATATTGGCCGGGTCCAGAAGCTTCGGGAGGAGATCGAAAAGCTGGGCCGTCAAATTGAAGAAGCAGAGCAAAACTATGATCTGGAGCACGCTGCAGAGCTGAAATACGGAAAACTGCCGGAGGCAAAAAAGGCTTTGGCAGAGGCGGAGCAGGCAGCCCAGGGTGAAAAGTCCAATCAGCTTCTGCGGGACAAGGTCACGGAGGACGAGATCGCCCGAATCATCGAACGGTGGACCGGTATCCCGGTGGCCAAGCTAGTGGAGGGTGAAAAGGAAAAGCTACTCCATCTGGAAGATACCCTGCACAAGCGGGTCATCGGCCAGGACGAAGCGGTTCGATCCGTCTCTGAGGCCATTATGCGTTCCCGGGCCGGCATTCAGGACCCGGATCGGCCCATCGGCAGCTTTATGTTCCTGGGTCCCACCGGCGTGGGTAAAACAGAGCTGGCCAAAGCCCTGGCGGAATGCCTGTTCGACGATGAGAAGAACTTGGTTCGGATCGACATGTCCGAATATATGGAGAAGTACAGCGTATCCCGTCTCATCGGAGCACCTCCCGGATATGTGGGCTACGAAGAAGGCGGCCAGCTCACTGAAGCTGTCCGGCATCGCCCCTACTCTGTGGTATTGTTCGACGAGGTGGAAAAGGCCCATCCTGACGTGTTTAACGTTCTGCTGCAGGTGTTGGATGACGGACGTATCACGGATTCCCAGGGTCGCACTGTGGATTTCAAGAACACCATCATCATCCTGACCTCCAATCTGGGGTCCCAGTATCTTCTGGATGGTATTGGCCCTGACGGCTCCATCACCGAGGAAGCAAAATCCCAGGTGAATCTGCTGCTGAAAAAGAGCTTCCGTCCTGAGTTCCTGAACCGGCTGGATGAGATTGTATTCTACAAGCCTCTGACCAGAGAAAACATCACTGGTATCATCGACCTGCAGATCGCAGATCTGAACCGTCGGCTGGCCAACCAGCAGTTGCGCTGCGATGTAACCCCAGCGGCCAAGAGTTTCATTATCGACGCCTCCTACGATCCGCTCTATGGCGCCCGTCCTCTGCGCCGTTATGTCCAGCATACCGTGGAAACCCTGATCGCCAAACAGATTTTGGTGGGCGAAGTGGCCCCCGGCAGCGTCATGAAAGTGGACGTGACGGGAGACGAGCTTACTGTCACTGT
>CBCTLT010000175.1:0-4522 GCA_965147785.1 uncultured Oscillospiraceae bacterium | reverse complement strand
GGGGCCGGATCCCTTCCGGGAGGAATTTGGCACGCCGGACATTCCCATGACCGTCCACAATCCCAGGTACAACCTTTCCGACAACTATCCCCCTATGCCGCTGCCCTATGATACCTATACCATTCAGGGCAGCCTGGCTCCAGAGGGACACCCCGACTACAAATCCTATTGCAAGGAGGCGGCGAAGCGATGAAAACACATCTGAGCCTGCATCAACGGATCCACAATGCCGACGGCAGCCAGCAGGTGGAAAATCTCAAGGCCATCCACGCCTATACCCATGCCAGAAACTGGCCCGTGGAGGAATGGAGCAACATCTGGGACCTGTCCGACGACTGCTCCTGGGCCCATGGCTTTGGCCGGTGGAGAGGCGGCTATAAGGTCTATCTCAACTCTGTGACAGAGTGGGATATCCCCACCTTCACCAACTATATGAAACTGTATAAGCTCTATCCCGATGTGATGGGGATGGACCCAAGACCCCTCAACTTCTCCCCGGTGCATAATCTTTCCAGCGATATCATCGAGGTGGCGGACGATGGAAAGTCTGCCCGCGGGGCGTTTCTGACCCCCGGCAATATCTATGAATATCTGAAACCCCAGCAGCGTCGTCGGGCCATCTTTATGTGGGAACGGTATGGGGCCGACTTTGTTTGCGACGAGGATGGCCACTGGAAGTACCTCCACGAGCATGTATGCCCGGATTTCCAGGGCAACTATGACGATGTGAACTGGGGCCTGGAGGCCTATCTCTGTGCAACAGATCCGTCCCATCGCAATTCCGCAGCACCGCCTCCTGATGCAGACGCCGCAGGGCCAGGCCCTAACAGCGTCAACAGTCCTCCGGCGGAGGCTGCCGGTGGTCCCGACGGTCCTGGTGGTCCTGGAGGACCTGCTCCGGATGGACCTCCGCCGGAAGGGGCAGGAGGACGAGATATGATGCTGGATGACCCCGGTCCCCTCCATCGGGAGTACGAATTCCTGATGCCCATCCAGAATACCTGTCCCTGGCCGGAGCCCTACAAGACGCTGGATAACGATAACACCTATACGCCGTTTTTGGGAAAGGACCATCTGTAACAACATCTGAAACAAGGAGAAAGGAGCGATTGTTATGACCCGAAGATCCATTTTCAGCATCCTGCTGGCATTGACCATGCTTCTGGGGCTGATGGCGGGCTGTGGCACGCCGAAGGACTCTGCGGCTAGTCCCGACAGTGATACAACGACCTCCCAGGCAGGGGCTGCTACGCCGGAAGAAACACAGCCTCCGGAAGAGCAACCGACGGAACCAGAAACGCCTGAAGCCTCGGCGGAAGATCCGGCCTCTGTGGTGGAGGCGTCTGCGCCAGAACAGGTACCGGTGAAACTTCCGCTGACGGAGGAGCCTGTGACCTACTCCATCTGGTACAGCGAACCCTTTACGGACTATGTGGATGATCCTGCGGAAGATGTGGCCATATTCCGGCTATTGGCGGAACGGACCAACGTCCATCTAGAGTTCTCTCTTACCACGGTGGAGACAGCCAGTGAAAAATTCCAGCTGCTTTTTGCAGCGGAAGATCTGCCTGACATCATAACAGATGCCATGCAGTATTATACGGGCAGCATCGACGATGCGGTCCATGAGGACGCTTTCCTCTATGAGTATTCCGGTGACCTAGACAGCATGCCCAACTACAGCGCTGTGCTGGATCAATATGTGGAGGCGAAGAAAACCATCACCAGTTCCGACACCGGCACCATGGTGTCCTTCCCGGAGATTTACAAGGACATGGGCGACGTCAGCGGCTATATGATCCGGAAGGACTTCCTGGAGGCCTCGGGACTGGAGGTCCCCGCCACCTACGACGAATTGCATACGCTTTTGACCACGATCTACAATCAGACCGGCGCCACCATGGAGCTGGCAGCCTCTGGCGGCGACGGGGTGCTGGGTGCCGGCTTCGGCATCAATGTCAGCCTGGACAATAACGATTTGTCTGGCTGGTATGTGGAGGACGGCCAGGTAAAGATGGGCATTTTGGAGGACGCCTTTGTGGAATATCTCACCATGGTGACCCAGTGGTACCAGGAAAAGATCATCTATGCGGACTTTGTGAATACGGATCGAGGTTCGCTGGATCAGTTGTTTTCCGGGCAGTTCTCTGTCACAGTAAAGCCGCCGGAAATTGTGGAGGTGGCCAATCAGGTCATCGGAACGGAAATGGTTGCCATGCCGATGCCCCGGCAAAATGCGGACGACGAGCTGCACGTCTGCGGGACGGCTGGTTCTTGCCTGATGGATCCCTATGCCTGGAGCATCAACGCCAGCGTGGACGATCCCAGCCTGATCCTTCAGCTCATCGACTATATGTTCTCCGAGGAGGGCTTCTACCTCATCAATTACGGCGAGGAGGGTGTTTCCTATACCATGGAGAACGGCGAACCCCAGTTCACCGATCTGGTGGTGGCTAATCCAGACGGGCTGGACTATGCCCACGCAGCATATCTCTTCGCCACCTCCAACCGGAGCCGTCTGCCCTTCCTTTCGGACTATGCCCGCTGCTTTGCCGAGTATACTGAAGCCCAGTGGGATGCAGTGGAGGTATATTCCAATGACTGCGACCACGCCAATGATTACCCCAACGGCGCCATCATGAACACGGAGCAGACCACCGAATATAACACGGTGGCGGCGGATATTTGCACCTACATTTCCGAAAATGTGCTCCAGTTCATCTATGGTCAGAAGGACCTTGGCGAGTGGGACAGCTTTGTGGATACCCTGTACGACATGGGCATTGAAACGGCTATCGCCGCCAAACAGGCAGCCTATGACGACTATCTGGCAGCCTGAGGGATTTGCCTAAGAGGCATTGGCTCTCAGTGACTCCCAAAATGGTCCCGGCCTTTGAACCATTCAAAGGCCGGGACCGCTCTCTATTCAGTACGGTTGCGAATTGTGAAAACGTCGATCAGATCTGGCTGGCAGCGGCATAGGCCGCTCGGGTACACTGGTAGACCCGGCCCGGCTCGTTGCAGTCTCCAATCAGGAAGAACTGGGGGGCACAGACGGCAAATTGCAGACCGGCGTCCGTCTCCCCCGCCACGCCGCCGCAGACCACCACGCTGTCGCATTCCAGGGTATAGGTACCATCTTCGGGATACGCGCTGGGCTTGCGGTTTCCGCCAGGCATGGGCATCATGGGCATCCCCGGCATTCCGGGCATAGGCCTGGGTGGGGCCGGCGTCTTTACAGTGAAGGTGACAGCGTGGGGGGTAACTGCTGTGGTGGTGGCGTTCACCGCATAGCGGAAGTTGTCGGCTTCGGAATAATAGGTCTGCAGTGCAGAGATGTAATGAATCTGGTTGGCATCGGAGGCCAACTGCTTCTGGCGGCTCAGAACGGTGACGTTGTGGCCGTGATCGCAGAGATACAGGGCTGTTTCCACGCCGGTTTCACTTCCGCCCACTACCACCACGTTTTTGCCCAGCTGGGCTTCATGGCCGAATACGTCGATGGGGTTCCAGATTTCCGGGCCATTGTCGCCGGGGATGCCGGGCTTCTTCGGAACCGCGCCGGTGGCAGCGATCACCGCATCGAAGTTTTGGGCGGAGATCTCCTCCGGGGTGGGGGCTGTGTTCAGTTGTACCGTGACGCCCTGCTTATGGAGCTGATAGATCAGCCAGTCCTTGTATTTTTTGAGGGGCCATTTGAAATCCGCATAATCCGCGTGGATCAGCTGCCCGCCTAGCACATTTTTCTTTTCAAACAGCGTCACTTGATGACCTCTCTGCCGTGCCACTAGGGCTGCCCGCATGCCTGCCGGTCCGCCGCCAATGACGGCCACCTTTTTTACCGTCTTGGCTGGGGGTGCCAGCAAATCCTTTCTGCCGTAGAGTCCCAGCTCCGGATTGACGGAACAGAAGCTGAACCAGGGACCTTCAAAGTTGATGCCGTGACAGTTATTGCAGCGGATGCAGGGAGTGATGTCGTCGGCCCGCCCTTCCACAATCTTGTCATAATAGTCAAAGTCGCAGATAAAGCTGCGGCACATGGCTGCCATATCCAGCTTGCCCTCGGCAATCCACTTTTCCAGCAGATCCGGGTCCTGATAGCCGCCGTTGGGGGCCGTGATGACCTGGACCCCGGCCTTTTTGATGGCTTCCGAGTACCGGAGGGTGATGGGAGCTTCCTCCACGGAGTTAAGGCCCGTGGTGTGGGCCAGATCTCCGTTGACGGCCCGAATGTGGACGATGTCCACATAGCCTTCGCAGCGCCGGAGCAGCTCGATGGTATCGTCAATGGTGTAGCCGCCCTGGATCCCTTCCTCGCCGGAGAACTGGAGTTCCACCAGGAAACGCTTGCCGCAGGCAGCCTTGATGGCCTGGGACAGCTCCAGAATCAGACGGCAGCGGTTTTCCAGGCTGCCGCCGTATTCATCGGTACGGCGATTGACCAGCGGTGAAAAGGCGTTGGCAAAGATGGAGGCCTGATAGCTGGCATAGATATTTACGCCGTCATAGCCCAGGTCTTGAT
>CBCTLT010000174.1:0-4532 GCA_965147785.1 uncultured Oscillospiraceae bacterium | reverse complement strand
GTAACGCTGTTTGAGCGTCGGAAGTGTAGAATCAGTTTGTCCGCCATGGGGCGGGTGTACTATGACTATGTTTCCTCGGCCTTTCAGGTGCTGGAACAGGGGGAGAAAAAGCTCAGCGAGCTGATTCGGCAATCGGATGATACCGTGTCCATCGCATCTCCGGTGGCTGGGGTCCTTCACGAGTTGATTTACGATTTTCTGTCCGCGGGAGAACAGGTCCAAATCAACCAGTTTCTCTACGAAGAGAGCATTCTGGAAAGTGAGCTTCTCTCCGGCAAGCTGGATTTTGCCGTCACGCCCATCACCATCGAGAATAGCGAGATCGAACAGATCAAGCTGATGGAAGAGGAAGTGTTCATTGTGGTGAGCCAGACCCATCCCCTGGCTTCACAAAAATATGTCCGGCTGGCGGATTTCCGAAACGATCATTTCCTGGTGGACGAGGCCAGCTTTGATCAGAAAATCGTAGGCGTGCTCTGTGGCCTGGCAGGCTTTGAACCAAAGATTCTGCTTCACAGCAACGAGGGTGAACTGGTGGACGACGCCCTGAAAAACAACCTGGGGGTTTCTCTGGTTCCCGCCAACCTGATCTACCGAAAAAATATGCGGGGTCTGCAGATTCTGCGCTCCACAGATGTGGAACTGGTGCGGCTGCTGTCCGTGGCCAAGCGCCGGGATCGGATCCTCCGCACCAATGCGGCCAGACTTTACCACTATACCATCAATTATTTCCAAAACCTAGGGAAAGAAATGAACGCCTTTTTTGCGGAGAAATTTCCCGAAAATCAATTCGAAGGGCGGAAGCGCCTGGGCATCAACAATTTAAAAGACTGACTTTTGCCGCCGGTTTTCCGGCGGCTTTTCTTTCATAACTACAGGGAATGGCTCATAGCTTTTTCGCATTTTATTCCCTCCGGCGATTCTATTATAATTATTATGATATCAAAGGAAAGGAGTCCATCTATGTCAACTCTGAATTTCAATACAGAGGAGCTGGTGGGACGGTTTGAGGACCGGCGGGACGTCAAAAATCTGGCCGGCAAATACGTCATGAGCCTTCTGCTGAAAAAAGAACCAACCATCCTGGCGGATCTCTGGTCCAGCCGGGACGACATTTCCCTGGGCGTCAACGGCGGCTATTACGCCGGTCGGGAAGCCCTGGAGGCATATTATGCTTCCATTGACGCCGCCACCAAGAAAAAAGCGCAGGTACTCAAGGAAGTATTCCCGGAGGATCTGGGCGAATACTCCGACGAAAAGCTGTATGGCCGCGGTCCCATGGAAATCCGCTCTCTGGACAACGCCATCATCGAGATCGCCACGGACGGCAAGACGGCCAAGGGCTTTTTCTATGTATTTGGCCTGGTGACCGATATTTCCGAGCGGGGTCCCATCTCCAACTGGGTGCTGGGAAGCTGCTGCTTTGACTTTATCCGGGAGCAGGACACCTGGAAAATCTGGCACGTGCTGTATCTGGAGGACATCAACACCCCTGCCGGCAAAAAATGGGGCGACCCCAAAGCAGTGGAGCAGTTCCCGGAGATGCCTGGTTTTATGGCCCTCAAGGGCGTAGCCCCTGCCGGTCCCAACCAGCCCATGGAGCTGCGGCAGCTCTATACCGGCTCTCGGCCCTTTACCCGGCTGCCCAGAGTCCCGGAGCCCTATGATACCTTTGAAAATACCTTCAGCTATGGCGCTGAAAGTCAGGAGGCGCTGAGATGAGCAGAAAGCAATACTACTCCGATGACGAGCGTATGATCCGCGTCTGGGACGTGGAGGAGGTCAAGGATCTGATGTCCCGTCGCCAGGTTCTGAACATGAATAATCAGCGCCGTCAGGAACTGGATACCCTCTGGGTATCGGAACCAAAGTATAAAAAGACGGCGTCCATGGGCTCCAACTGGGGCTACTACATCGGCATGGACGAGATTTCCAACTACTATGTGGTCCAGCATACCCAGCGTCAGCAGGCAGAGCTGGATGCAAAATGCGCCGCAAATCCCGATATCCGCAACATTCGGGACAATTTTGGTTACGGCGATCTCATCGCCCACCATGTCTCCACCCCCTGCGTGGTACTGGCCGGAGACGGTAAAACAGCCAAGGGCGTGTGGTATTCCCTGGGGGTTCAGTGCCAGGGCAACCCGGATGGGTCCTGCAAGGCGGTTTGGTATCCGGAGCGGATCTGCGCGGATTTTGTCAAGGAGGACAGCGGAGATTGGAAGATCTGGCATCTGCTGATCTCCAACGATGTGGAGTACGAGGCAGGCACCAATCTGGGGGATGTGGACAGCTTCCCCACAGAGCCTGTGGAGCCCCAGAAGGAATTCGGTGAACCCACCATGCCCTATGTGGTCCATAACCGGAGCTACGGCTGGTCCGACGGCTATCCCACGGTACCCCCTACTGCATATTATTCCTATGATCCCGCAGAAGGCTATGGCCCCGAGGGCCGTCCCCGCTGGCGCAAAGGACATCCCAACTACAGAAAGGAGAATGGCTGATGAAAACCCATTTGACGCTGTCCCAGCGGATCCACAACGCAGAAGGCATGCAGGCAGCGGAATATCTCCACGCCCGGCACACCTATCTTCATGCCACCTCCTACTGCAAAGAGGAATGGGGCGAGTTCTGGGACACCAGCGAAGAGGCCTCCTGGGGCCATCTGTTCGGTGTTATGTGCGGCTTTGATGAGGTTTGGTATAACAGTGTTTCTAACTATGACCCGGATGGATTCAGGGGATATATCAACCTGGTCAAGCAGCATCCCGAAATCTCCTGGTTCGACGCCCGTTCCATTCGGGAGATTTCCATGCATACCCTGGCCACAGACATCGTGGAGGCTGCCGACGACGGCAAGACAGTACGAGCCTCCTTCCTGACCCCGGGCATCCTGGTATTTGCCCTCAATGCCAACCACAAATTCCGTGGTCTGACCCTGTGGGAGCGCTACGGATCGGATTTTGTCTATGACGAGGAAACAGGGGAGTGGCTGTATCTCCACGAGCAGGTCTGCCCGGACATGGGCGGTCCCATGGATGTATGCAACCCCGGTATGGATGCCTACAACAAGCTGATGGGAATCGGCGGTGGCGGAAAAGGACCTGGACCCGGGCCTGGTGCCGGAGGCGGCGCACCCGGTGGCGCAGGAGCTCCCGGCGGTCCCGGTGGTGCACCTGGCGGTGCAGGCGGCCCTGGTGGTCCTGGCGGTGGTCCCGGAGGACCCGGCGGTGCACCTGGCGGTCCTGGCGGTGGTCCCGGAGGGCCCGGCGGTCCTGGTGGTCCTGGTGGTCCCTGTGGCGGACAGCCTGAAAACGCTTCGGGTCCCGGCATGAAAATCAAAGAAAAGGGTGCGACCCGTGGTGCAACTTCTGCCGGTGGTGCCAAGGGTGAAGTCCATGTGGCGGTTCCCGGACCGATCCACTTCAACTATACCCCCATCATGCATGTGCAAAATACGGTGCCCTGGCCGGAACCCTATGCCACCATGGATCGCAACAACACCTATCGTATCTACGAAACTCCGGAAGTGGATTAATAATGGAGCCCCTGGCAAATGCCAGGGGCTCCATACTGCAACAATCATTTTGCTGAAAAGGGGAGCGGTAAACACCGCTCCCCTCTACGGATTTTAAATCTGATTGGCTGCGCCAAAGGCTGTGGTCACTGCAAAGTGGACATTGCCCACCCGGAAGCAGTCTCCCACAAAATCGGTACGATCCGCCGCACCATAGAGGGCCTGGCAGCCCTCGGTATTGGGCCGGGCACCGGTACACATCACAACGCAGTCGCAGTCGATCCGTTTTTCCTTGCCCTCATAGTTGACATAGGAAACACCCTTGTCGTCAATGGACAAATACTTCTGAATGCCCTTGACCCAGTAGAAATTATCCAGCTTCAACCAGGCATCCTCCAGCATGGTCACATAATGGGCATGGGGCGCATCGGAGGCCAGGGATTTCTGACGGCACAGCACCGTGACCTTATGGCCCTTTTCCGCCAGATCCATGGCGGTCTCCACGCCGGTCTCGCTGCCGCCGATCACCACGATGTTCTCCGGCAGCTCATCCTCATGACCGAACACGTCCATGGTGGTGAGAACCTTGTCGCTTTCGGCGCCGGGGATATTGGCCTTGGTAAACACCGGTCCGATGGCTACAATCACATGATCGTAGTGCTCTGCGGCCAGCATCTCCCGGGTTGCCTCGGTATTGAGCTTGATGTCCACACCCTTCTTATAGCACTGCCGAGCCAGGAAATCCTTAAAGTCCTGGAGCGGCCACTTGAAGGAGGCAAAGTCCGCATGGATCAGCTGTCCGCCCAGTTTTGCTTCTTTTTCATAGAGGGTGACCTGATGGCCCCGATCCCGCAGGGTCATGGCCGCATACATACCGGCAGGACCACCGCCTACCACGGCCACCTTCTTTTCCCGCTCCACAGGGGCGATCAGCCGGTCAATCTTATCCTCCAGCCCGATGAGGGGGTTGACGGAACAGAAGGAACGGAACTTATCGGTGTCATTGGGCACATGG
>CBCTLT010000173.1:0-4539 GCA_965147785.1 uncultured Oscillospiraceae bacterium | reverse complement strand
GAGAAGACATTCTGTTGCAGCCCATGTATGTGACTTTAAATCTGTGCCGCGTACTGGCATACAAAAAAGAAGCTGCCATTTTCTCCAAACTTGAGGGCGGTAAATGGGGCATCTCCCATGTCCCCCAGCAATATCGAACGCTAATCGCAGATGCCGTTGCAGAATATCAAAGGGATGTCCCTATGGTTCTCGACAGACCCCTGGCCCAGGAATTTGCGGACTATATGCTCAGGAAAATTGGGGTTTGCAAAAACTCCTGCGCAACATAAAAATAGGTGCTCTTTGATTCGAAATGGGAGGTGAAGCTTACGAACGCTGCACACACCTTCGACGAATCCTTTTGGTCTGCATTGGATGCCCTTGTTGCCCATTCCAACATTGTGATTGACCGGCCGAAGGGTTCCAGACACCCAAGGTATCCGAGCTGTGTATACCCCGTGGATTACGGATATTTAGAAAATACTGCTTCCATGGACGGTGGCGGAATTGATGTTTGGGTTGGTTCTGCGGAACATCCCATCTTAGACGCCATCATCTGTACCGTGGATCTAAAAAAACGGGATTCCGAAATCAAACTGCTGATTGGATGTACCGATTCGGAAAAATCCATTATTTATCACATGCATAACGAGACACAATATATGAAAGGAATGCTGATCTGCCGATCCATTCCCAGTCAGAAAGGTGATCCCATATGAAAGTATTAGTCGTAGGCTCCGGCGGACGGGAACATGCCATCTGCTACAGCCTGAAAAAAAGCCCCAAAGTGACGGAGCTCTACTGTGCCCCCGGGAACGGCGGCATCAGTGAGATTGCCCAGTGCGTGGACGTGAAGGCCACGGACATCGACGGCATGGTGGCCTGGGCCAAGGAAAACGCCATGGATTTCGTCATGGTAGCCCCGGACGATCCCCTGGCCATGGGTATGGTGGACGCCCTGGAGGCCGCCGGAATCCGTGCCTTCGGGCCCAGAGCAAACGCCGCCATCATTGAGGGCAGCAAAGCCTTTTCCAAGGAACTGATGAAGAAATACGGCATCCCCACCGCCGCCTATGAGATTTTTACCGACATGGCGGAGGCCCTCCGCTATGTGGAGCAGCAGGGCGCTCCCATCGTGGTCAAATGCGACGGACTGGCCCTGGGCAAGGGCGTTGTGGTGGCCCAGACCGTGGAGGAAGCTAAGGACGCCGTGGTCAACATGATGGAAAATAAGGCCTTTGGCGAGGCCGGCGCCAAAGTCGTAATCGAGGAATGCATGACCGGTCCTGAGGTGACAGTGCTGGCCTTTACCGATGGAAAAACTATCGTTCCCATGCCCTCCTCCCAGGATCATAAACGGGCCTATGACGGCGATCAGGGCCCCAATACCGGCGGCATGGGCGCCATCTCCCCCTGTCCCAACTATACCCCCCAGGATGCGACAACCGGCATGGAGACCATCTTCCTACCCACCATTCAGGCCCTGAGCGCCGAGGGGCGGACCTTCCAAGGTGTCCTTTACTTTGGTATGATGCTTACCCCCAAGGGCCCCAAGGTGGTGGAATACAACGCCCGGTTCGGAGACCCCGAGTGCCAGGCGGTGCTTTCCCTGCTGGAGACGGACCTGATGGAGATTCTGGAAGCCTGCGTGGACGGCACCCTGGATCAGGTGGACGTGAAATTCAAAGACGCCGCCAGCTGCTGCCTGGTACTGGCCTCCGGCGGGTATCCCGTGGCCTATGAAAAAGGCAAGGAGATCACCGGCCTTAGCCAGGTCACCGACGCCGTGGTGTTCCATGCCGGCACCAAAAAGCAGGACGGCAAATTTTATACGAGTGGCGGCCGTGTGCTGGGGGTTACCGCTGTAGCTCCCACCCTGCGGGAGGCTGTGGACAAGGCCTATGCCCAGGCAGCGCCCATTTCCTTTGAGAAAATGCATTTCCGTCGGGATATCGGGTATCATATCCTTGACGCAAAGTAAAAAATAGTATAAACTAAAGGGTGCGCCGGTGGCTGATGCAGTCTCGTCGGCGCACCCTTATGATTTTACGGATGGAGAGGACGATATGGAAAGAACACTGATTTCGGAAATTTTTGCCGATCCCAAAGCCTTTGACAAGGTACAGGTCACCGTGGGCGGCTGGATCCGTACCATGCGGGCCCAGAAGGCCTTCGGCTTCATCGAGCTCAACGACGGCAGCTACTTCAAGAGCCTTCAGGTGGTCTTTGAGGACGGTATCGTAGATAACTATAAGGACATTGCCAAGCAGAATGTGGGTGCCGCCCTGGTGGTTTCCGGTACCCTGGTCTATACCCCGGAGGCCAAGCAGCCCATTGAACTTAAGGCCGCGGACATCCGTGTGGAGGGTCCCTCCACGCCGGAATATCCCCTGCAGAAAAAACGCCACACTATGGAGTATCTCCGGACCATCGCCCATCTGCGTCCCCGGACCAATACCTTTTCTGCTGTGTTCCGGGTTCGTTCCGTGGCAGCCTATGCCATTCACCAGTTCTTCCAGGAGCGGGGCTTTGTTTACGTTCACACGCCGCTGATCACCGCCTCCGACTGTGAAGGTGCCGGCGAGATGTTCCGTGTCACCACCCTGGATCTCCAGAACGTGCCGAAAAACGAGGATGGCACTGTGGACTATACCCAGGATTTCTTCGGCAAGAGCGCCAATCTGACCGTCTCCGGCCAGCTCAATGCGGAGTCTTTTGCCCAAGCCTTCGGCAACGTCTATACCTTCGGCCCCACCTTCCGGGCGGAAAATTCCAACACCCAGCGCCATGCAGCGGAATTCTGGATGATCGAGCCGGAAATGGCCTTTGCCGATCTCACGGACTATATGGACACCGCAGAAGCCATGATCAAATTCGTCATCAGTGAAGTGCTTCGGAAGTGCCCGGCAGAGATGGAGTTCTTCTCCAAATTTATGGACAAGGGCCTTATGGACCGGCTCCACAACGTGGTGGAAAACGAATTTGCCCGAATCACCTACACCGAGGCCATCCAGCTTTTGGAGCAGTCCGGCGCCCACTTTGACTATCCTGTGTCCTGGGGCTGCGATCTGCAGACCGAGCACGAGCGGTATCTCACAGAGCAGCACTTTAAAAAGCCCGTATTTGTCACGGACTATCCCAAGGAGATCAAGGCCTTTTATATGCGCCTCAACGACGATGAAAAGACCGTGGCCGCGGCAGACTGCCTGGTGCCCGGGATCGGCGAGATCATCGGCGGCAGCCAGCGTGAGGAGCGGCTGGATGTGCTGGAGAACCGTATGCAGGAACTGGGATTGAATCCCCAGGACTACTGGTGGTATCTGGACCTCAGGCGTTACGGCACCACCCGTCATGCCGGCTATGGACTGGGCTTTGAGCGGCTCATTATGTATCTCACAGGCGTCAGCAATATTCGGGACGTGATTCCCCACCCCCGCACCGTGGGCAACGCCGACTTCTAATATCTAAAAAGGCCCTGCAAAATATACCGTTTTGCAGGGCCTTTCTTTTGCAAGTTTGTATAGTTTTGCTTGCATATTTATACTTGACATGCCGTTCTTCATCCCGTACAATATGGGTTGAGACGAAATAAAAAGGACGTAGTGATTCATGAAAACACCGTTTGTCACCAAGGAACAATTGGATGAGATCATCCGTAAATACCCCACGCCTTTTCACATCTACGATGAAAAGGGCATCCGGGAAAACGCCAGAAGAGTCCAGAAGGCTTTCGCATGGAACCCCGGCTTCCGGGAATACTTTGCGGTCAAAGCCACGCCCAACCCTGCCATTTTGAAGATTCTTCGGGAAGAGGGCTGCGGCGTGGACTGCTCCTCTCTCACAGAGCTGATGATGGCAGACCGCTGCGGCTTCCACGGCAGCGAGATTATGTACTCTTCCAACGAGACGCCGGCGGAGGAATTTGTGCTGGCAGATCAGCTGGAGGCCACCATCAATCTGGACGACTTCACGCTCATCGACTTTTTGCAGGAAACCACGGGACATATTCCCGAAACCATCTCCTGCCGGTATAATCCCGGCGGCACCTTCCAGCTCTCTTCCAGCAAGGAAGGGTTTCAGGTCATGGACAGCCCTAAGGATGCCAAATACGGCTTCACCACGGAGCAGCTCTACGATGGCTTCCGGAAGCTCAAATCCATGGGCGCCAAGCACTTTGGCATCCACGCATTTCTGGCCTCCAATACCATTTCCAACGACTACTATCCCGAGCTGGCAGGGATTCTGTTCCGTCTGGCGGTGGATCTCCAGGAAAAGACCGGCTGCCATATTGCCTTTATCAACTTGTCCGGCGGTGTAGGCGTGCCCTATCGGCCCGATCAGCCGGAAAACGATATTTTTGCCATTGGAGAGGGCGTCCGCAAAAAATATGAGGAAATCCTGGTGCCTGCTGGTATGGGCGACGTGAAGCTGTTCACGGAGATGGGCCGGTTTATGCTGGCGCCTTACGGCGGTCTTGTGACCACCGCCATCCATGAGAAGCACATCTACAAGGAGTATATCGGCGTGGATGCCTGCGCTGCGAACCTGATGCGCCCGGCC
>CBCTLT010000172.1:0-4553 GCA_965147785.1 uncultured Oscillospiraceae bacterium | reverse complement strand
GATTTTCTTGCCTCTGTGTGGAGACCGTTTTCAGTGGGACGAGGAATAATTCATGAAACATGTCATCTCATGGCTTAATACACCGCTGCTGGAGGACAGCTTTCTCCGGATTTGGATGGTTGCGGCAGCAGGTCTGGCGGTGATCCTGGCAGGGATCGTAATCCTGCTGCTGATTCGGCGGCGCAGAAGGAAGCGAAAGCAGTCGCGTGTTCCGGTGCAGGAACCCATTACGGAGCAGCCAGTTCCGCTTCCGATTCTGGAGCTTGCAAATTTGCAGGGCATCGGCAGCCGTGAGGAGCAGGACGCCTTCGGAATCTCCCCCATTGACCGCTTGGAGGAAGACGGTCTGCTGGCCGTCCTGTGCGACGGCATGGGTGGAATGGCCGAGGGTGGCATGATCGCCAGGGAAACCGTGACGCAGCTGCTGTCCCTGTTTCCTTGGGAAGACGACGACGGAGTGGCTCCATGGATTGTCCGGCATAGTAACCGGATCTACCAACAATTTCGTGGACACGGCGGCACCACCTTGGTGGCTGTGGTTTTACGGGAAAACCGGCTTTCCTTCTGGTGTGCCGGCGACAGCGACCTGTTTCTGCTGCGGGAGGGCATTCTCTATGCTCTCAATCAGCGGCAGGAATATAAAAACGAGCTGTTGCTGCGGACCTTGGAAGGCGCCTTATCGGTAGAGGATGCCTACTGCGATCCTCAGGCCGGCGCCCTTTCCCAATACATCGGAAAAGAGGACGTGGTCTGCGACTACACCCGGACAGCATTTCCCCTTCAGCCGGAGGACACCCTGCTGCTCTGCTCCGACGGCATCAGCGACATTCTGACCCTCAAACAGATTCGAGAAGCAATGGCCCTCCCCCCGGAAGCCTGCTGCAATAGGCTGGAGGAGGAAACCTTGGCCGCCGCAAACCCGAATCAGGACAACTACACGGCAATTGTATTGAAGTATCATGGACCAAAAGGAGAGAACGATAAATGAAAGCGAAAAATGCATTGGGCAAGCAGATCGCAGCAATCCTGCTGATCTTGGCTGGACTGATTTTCGGTGTCTTTGGCGTTCTGAGCGCCGTGGCCAGCCCCGGTATGGACCCCTACGAAGCCCGCAACGGCATTGTGCTGGTTTCCGCCACCGCCCAGGATTCCTTGGGCAACACCGAAGGCGGCATCGGTACGGGCTGGGCCATTGGAAAGCCCGGAGAACCAGTCGAATACATCGTAACCAACGGCCATGTGGTGGAAGCTGCCTATGTCTATCCCAGAATGGATAATACCATTACGGGTGTGGTACAGGTGTATTTCTCCGCCGCAGAAAATGATTTTGTCCAGGCAAAAGTGCTGTACTATTCCGGTGCGGACGAGAAGGACCTAGCCATTTTGCAGCTGCCTTCCCCCACGGATAAACGTACTGCTCTGGCCCTGCGGGCCTCGGATTCCGTAAACGTGGGCGATACGGCCTACGCCCTGGGCTATCCCGGCAACGCCACCATCAACGAGGATTTTTCCACATATGATAAAAACGATATTACCATGACCAAGGGCATTATCAGCAAGCGCACTACCCTGAGCAGCACCACCTACGAAGCCTTCCAGATGGACGTTTCCATTGCCTCCGGCAACTCCGGCGGCCCTCTGGTGGACGACAATGGCTATGTGGTGGGCGTCAATGTGGCCACAGCCTATGATGTGGTAACGGGACAGCTCTCCGATGTGCACTACGCCATTGTCATGGATGAACTGACCAAAATTCTGGACGCCCAGCAGATTGAATACACTATGGCCAATCCCAGCCTAGGCTGGGTCAGGACCTGGATGTGCTTTGTGTTCTTCCCTCTGGCAGTTCTCCTGATCGCAGGCGGCGCCCTGCTGCTGGTATTCTCTCTAAAGTCCGCCAAGGCATCCGCCGCTGGAGCTGGCGGAACCGGTCCTGCCCCCAGCCGTGGTCAGGGCCCCGTGAGCAAGCACGCTGTGCTGCGCGGCGTGACAGGAAAATACTCTGGCCAGAGCTTTGACCTGTTAAAGGGCAAGGTGGTCATCGGCCGAGACCCGGCAATCTGTAACATCGTATTCGATAAAAACACGCCGGGTATCAGCGGGCGGCACTGCCAGGTAGTCTACGACCCGAATGAAGACTGCTTTATCATCACCGATCTGGGATCGTCCTACGGCACGTTCCTGGGCAACGGCAAAAAGCTGACGGCGAATGTGGCGGAAAAATTGTCGACCGGGGACACCTTCTACCTGTGCGACAACGCCAACCGGTTTGTGGTGAGCAAGGAGTAACCCGTTATGGCAGGGTATTGTTTAAAAAACGGAAGAATCCAGGAAGCGTGGGGAGAGGACGCCGCCGGCCGGGAACTGGCGGCTGTCTTCCACCTGACTGCAGACGGTGAAATGAAAGAACTCCACGAGTTCCCGGCGCTGTCGGAAGGTGAAGGGGCGCTGGCGTATGCAGGTGAGTTCTACATTGAACCCCTGGAAGTACAGATTGAATTTCTAAAAGCGGCCAATGCAGAAAAATGGCTGGAGGCGCTGCTCTTGCGGCATGTCGACCGGGTGCGGCAGGTATCGGAGGAACTCTTTGTCATAGCTGAGATAAAATCGTTTGGAGCATGAATGCAACGGACGCGAGGGGGGATATTTTGTTCTTTGCCCTTGGAGTATGTTTGTTTCTCTTCGGAATCATTTTGGCATTCTGTCGGACTGTACGGTCAAAGCGTCGCTGCCGGAGAAGAGTGAACGCCGTCATCTGCGATGTGGACGTCAGCTGGACAGACGACGATTTCACCGATTTCTTCATTATCAACTATAAATACCATCCGGTCTACCAGTACACATTGGATGGACAGGAGTATCGGGTAGTATCCCGGGTAGAGTATTCCAAAAAGGACGAAATCAAAGTCGGTAGTTATGAGGTGCTCTTTGTGGATGAAAAGAATCCCCGGTACTTTTCCTGCCCCTCTGAGAATAGGGAACGTGTAATCAGCGCCCTTATCTGGTCTGTGCTGGGAGTTGCCTTTGCACTTTTTCCTTTAGTGGGCTGGGGCGGGTGGATCGGGTTTCTGGTGGCGCTGGGATTGCTCCTGCTGGGTGATCTGTGTTACGATGCCTGGTCCAAAAATCGGAAGGAGTGACTGTATTTTGCTATCAAAATACATCGTTTTATACTTAAAATACATTGCTTGAGGAGGTGGGAGAATGAATCCGGAACGTGTTTGTTATGGCTGTTTCGCGGAAAAAGAACCGGGGATTCCATGCCCCCGATGCGGATTTAATGAGAACGACGAGCAGCCCTATCTTGCGCTGCCCCTGGGTACGATCCTAAACGGGAGATATCTGGTAGGAAAGGTGCTTGGCATTGGCGGGTTCGGTATCACCTATCTGGGATACGACCTGACACTGGAGATCAAGGTTGCGATTAAAGAATATATGCCCTCCGCCCTGGCCACAAGGCATCCGGACCACTATAGTGTGGCGCTGACCGGACGGGTGGAGGAGGATTACCAGTACGGTATGGAGCGCTTTTTGGATGAAGCGAAGATCCTTGCCAAGCTGCAAAACACCCCGCATATCGTATCGGTGCAGAACTATTTCAAAGAGAACGGCACCGCATACTTTGTGATGGAGTACATAGACGGTATGAGCCTGAAAGCCTACCTGGCAAAAAACGGGGATAAGATCCCCTATAACCAGGCGATTGCCATTCTGCAGCCGATCATGGAAGCGCTGGTTCAGGTGCATGCGCTGAACCTCCTGCACCGGGACATCAGCCCGGACAATATCTATATCACATCCAAAGGCGAAAGCCGTCTGCTGGATTTCGGCGCGGCGCGGTTCGCACTGGGGGACGGCAAGAGCGTGTCGGTCATCTTAAAACATGGCTACGCGCCGGAGGAACAGTATTCCAGCCACGGCAATCAGGGACCGTGGACGGATGTTTACGCCATGGGCGCTACCCTGTACCGCTGCATTACCGGGCAGCTTCCGCCAGATTCGGTGGAACGGATCCATGGGGATACCATGAAAAGGCCGTCGGAGCTGGGGTTCCGTATTCCGGCTAATGTGGAAAACGCCATCATGAAAGCGTTGGCGGTAAAAACCGAGGATCGTTTCCCCAATATGGAGGCATTCATCGGGGCACTGAACGGGCGCGTTTCCGTACAGGATCAGGTGGCGGCCAGCATTAGCCAGCGCACCCAGGCTACCGCTTACAGGCAGGAAGGCTACGGGCAGACTGCCTATCAGCAGCCCGCCTATAACGGCGGGGGTGCTGCGGCAGGAAAGCCCTCTGCGTTCTCCCGGTTCCTTTCCTATATGAAAGCCAATCCGGTGGTTGCCTGGGTTTCCGGCGGTGGGCTGCTGGCGGTGATCGCCCTTTGTATTATCCTTCCTATCGCGCTTTCTGGCGGAGGGGAAAAAAGGCCGACAGGAGGGGGCGGCGGTGGGAATACGCCTGTCATCAGCCAACCTACGCCTGTCATCAGCCAACCGCAGACGAGTAATCCGGAACCGACAACAGACCCAGAGCCTACTACAGAACCTCCAGC
>CBCTLT010000171.1:0-4559 GCA_965147785.1 uncultured Oscillospiraceae bacterium | reverse complement strand
CGCGCCGGATGCGCGGAGCTTTTTGACGGTTACATAGACTAGGTACATCAAAAATACCAGTACGCAGAGGAAGGCGAAGATCTCCACGGCGGCAGTGATCCAGCCTGCCTCTCCCTTGGGTTCCACATTCATGATGTTATCCTCAGCGGAGACCTCCGCGGTGGTTTCTTCTTCCGGCTGAGTGGAGATGGTTCGACGGTCAAAAAGGCTAGTAAAGAAGGCAAAAGCTGCGATCAGCCACCGGAGCACAATGGCAAAGCCCTGGGAGAACAGATGGAAAATAGGATAGATGTTGGAGATAAAGGCAGCGACCAGAATAAAGCCCGCCACCAGCAGGAAGTTACCCATCTGCATGCCGGCAGGATAGACCACCCGTTTGTCACCGCTGGTGCGATGGAGACTTCGGCGCAGGCTTTTGGCACTGAAAGCGAACAGGGTCAGCAGAAAAAAGCAGATGGCAATTAGACTGGTAAATCTGCCAACCCGTTCCTCCCAGTGGAAGCCTTCACAGCAAAGCAGAATGACCAGATGAATGATGATGCCGCCCACAGACATGGGTGCGTAGACGGTATAGGCAGCCTTTCTGGCAAAGAAATAAAAGAATACAGATAGCAACGAGGTAAGAATGGTCATGGAGATCATTGTGGCACCAAGTCCCCAGCTTAAGATCAGCGCCAAAATGGTGGAGACGATCCAGGCAACGGCGCACAGGATCATGGCCTTGGAAATGCTGCTGGTCAGGGAGAATCGACCGACAAGAAATCCAATCACCGCCACACAGGGAATAAAACAGCAGTGATAGAGGGGATAGCCACCGATTTGTTCCCAAAATACTCCCAGTGGAATGACAAAGAACAGGGCAAGCAAAAAATTGATGATTTCAAACAGCGTCCGCTGCAGCGTCAGCTTCAAAGTTGATCGCCTCCTTCCGCAGGAGAATATGGGTCACGGAATTGCCTCTGCGGCGCAGCTCCTCCGAGCGATGCTCCAGCGATTCATTCCAGAAGGTGGAGAACACCAGAATATCTGTTTCCGTGGTATCGTTCTCCACCAGATGCTCCATGGTCCGATAGATGGATTCCTTTTCCTTAAATTCCAGACCGGCCAGAGTCTCCAGAATGTGATGCATCTGGCTGGCGTTGCAGGCAGGCTCCAGGGAAATGGTCACCTCAGGGGCAAAGGAAATAGAAGCGTTGGAGAAAAGCCCTACTTCCATATTGTTGACAATGGCCCAGTTGGAAAGCGTGGCGATCACACGAATGCCATATTCCATTTCCTCCTGCTGCTGAGCGGAGAGCTGGCCCCAGAAATTGTCCTCCGGTTCAATGTTGAATACCAGCAGCAGCCGGGGAAACACGGTATAATCATGGGTCTTGACTTGGAGCGATCCGGTCCGGGCGGAGGCCTTCCAATGGATGTCCTTGCGGCTGTCTCCGCGCTGATAGCTGCGGATGCCGTTGATGAGTATGGGGTCGGGGAAGATCCAACGTTTGACACTGACCTCTCCCTGCCAACGCAGAGCCTCGTCCGGCAGATCATCCTGGCTGAGGATGCTGGGGAACACAAAGAGTTTTGCGTCCGAATGGGCCTCTTTGCTGACGGAGTTCAGTCCGAAGAGATCACCCACCGTCAGGGTGGTGATGGAAAGGTCATAGTATCCCCGGCGTACACATTTGACGCGATAACGCCTGGTAATGCGGCTGAAGGGCCGGAGATAGAAGATGCTCCGATGAAACCGGTCATCCAAAACCTCCAGGTTTTCCTGAGAACGAAACCGGAGCCAGGGAGAGAGCTTGGATTCCACCCGAAGCCAGGGCAGGGGAGTGAACTTGTTGTTGGAGATAATCTCCATCAGGTCAATGCTCTCGCCTTCAAAAACAGCGCTTTTGCTAATTTTCCGCTCATAGTGAAATTTTTTAAAGCTGACTTTCCCATAGTACTTGGATTGCTCAATGGCAAAAAAGCCTACAATCAAGATCAGCCATACGGCAGCAGTCATGGTATCAGCTCCTTACAGCTTCTCGGTGGTGGATTCCGTAGGGGCTGGAACTGTCTGCAAAAGCCGCTGCACAAGCTCGGTGGCCTTATTGGCGGAGTTATATTTCACCTTGAGAATCAGACGATGGGCGAATACAGGGGCAGCTAAAGCCTTAACGTCGTCGGGCAGCACATAGTCTCTGCCCTGGATGGCGGCATAAGCCTGGCAGGCCCGAAGCAGGGCCAGCATACCACGGGTGGAAATGCCCAATTCAATGTCTTCATGATGCCGAGTGGCCTCCACAAGAGCCACGATGTACTGCCGAATGGGTTCGCTGACCAACACATGGGAGATGGCATTCTGAATTTCTGTAATATCTGTACCGCTGGCCACAGGCTCCAGCTCAATCTGGGGCGAACCGTTGATGTAGTTTGTCAAAATATCCACGCTCTCGGAGGAGGTGGGATAGCCTAGGGTCAGCCGAATCAAAAAACGGTCCAGCTGAGCTTCCGGCAGGGCAAAGGTGCCGGAGGATTCCACCGGGTTCTGGGTGGCGATAACAAAGAACGGCGCTCCAAGTGCCCGGGCCTGGCCGTCTACGGTGATCTGTTTTTCTTCCATGCACTCCAGCAGGGCAGATTGGGTCCTAGGGGTGGTACGGTTGATTTCGTCGGCCAAGAGGATATTGGTGAATGCAGGACCAGGCTGGAACTCAAATTCTCCTAGCTTCTGGTTATAGATGCTCAGACCCGTGATATCCGAGGGCAGCAGGTCGGCTGTGAACTGAATGCGTTTGAAATCACAGCGGATGGATTTGGCCAGACTTTTGGCCAAAACGGTTTTACCGGTGCCAGGCACATCATCCAGCAGGGCGTGGCCTCCGGCAAAAAGACAGACCAGCACCAGGTTGATTTCCTCGGATTTGCCGATCAAAACGCGACCAATGTTTTCGTTGATTTGTTTTGCGAAGGTACCCACATCTTTGATTTCCACTTTAATCTCTCCAATCCCCAGATAAACTGGTCAGCGTAGTAATATATAACAAAAATATGGCGTCATATTTTTGAAGATGCAAACATTATACACAATGTCTTCCATGAATGCAAATGTTTATTGGAAATTTACGGGGGCTTTGTGTGAAGCTTTCGTGTGCGAAGGACATTCTCATGATTATAAAAACACATTCATGTTACCGCAGTGTGTCCTAAAAGCATTTTTTATAATGAAGAAAAAATCCGGACCAGGATCCAAATGTGGAATCCTGGTCCGGATAAAACAGCATATCGTAGGGGAAAAAGCTTACTTCAGCTCAGCGGTAGCGCCAGCTTCCTTGAACTTCTCAACCATAGCCTCAGCGTCAGCCTTGGCAACAGCTTCCTTCACGGTAGCGGGAGCAGCGTCAACCATAGCCTTGGCTTCCTTCAGGCCCAGGCCGGTGAGCTCACGAACAACCTTAATGACGTTGATCTTGTTGGCGCCGACTTCCTTCAGCACCACGTCAAACTCGGTCTTCTCCTCCTCAGCGGGAGCAGCAGCGCCAGCGGCACCAGCAGCAGGAGCAGCAGCGGCAGCAGCGGAAACACCGAACTCCTCTTCCAGAGCATGAACCAGCTCAGCCAGCTCCAGCACGGAGAGAGTCTTAACTTCTTCGATCATAGCAGCAATCTTTTCGCTAGCCATAGTAAATTACCTCCAATTATAATTTGTAGATTATTCTGCTGCAGGAGCAGCGGCCTCGTCGGGACCGGCTTTCTGCAGCCGGATCTGATCCAGAACAAAGGCGAGAGAACTGATGGGCGCCAACAGGGTACCGAGTACCTGAGCAACCAGGTCGTTCTTGGAAGTCAGCTCGCCAAAAGCATTGAGCTCTTCCACGGAAACGATCTTACCCTCAACGAAACCACCCTTGATGGTCAGAACCTTGTTCTGCTTGGCGAACTGGCTGACGATACGGGCGGGAGCGATGGGATCCCCGGTGGTGATGGCAAAAGAAGTGGTACCATTGAGGACCTCGTCGAAGTCATATCCGTTTTCCCGAGCAGCCAGACGGGTCAGCGTGTTCTTTACGACGCTGTACTGGACGCCCGCGTCCCGGAACTCGTTACGGAGCTTGGTATCCTGATCGACGGTAATGCCCTTGTAATCGACAAAAACACCGGCAGTTGCACCCTTGATCTGTTCTGCCATGGCGGCAACTGTGGCCTTTTTTGTCTCAAGAACCTTCGCGTTAGGCATGTAAAATGTCACCTCCAGAAAAAATGTCCTCGTACCAGAGCGGTACGAGGACACAAAACACCTAATTTGAGCTTTGTGCTATCCTCGGCAGGATTTACGGCAAAAACCACCTGCTGTCTCTGGCAGCAAAAGAGATTATATCAAATTAAGACAAGCTTGTCAAGCACTATTTATTAGTATTTTGCGGTGCTGACTTTGATGCCGGGGCCCATAGTGGAGGCAAGAACACAGCTCTTGATATACTGGCCCTTGGCAGCGGCGGGCTTCGCCTTAATGATGGCATTGATCAGCGTGTCAAAGTTTTCGCTGAGCTTCTCAGGACCAAAGGAAACCTTGCCAATGGGGC
>CBCTLT010000170.1:0-4566 GCA_965147785.1 uncultured Oscillospiraceae bacterium | reverse complement strand
CTTTCGAAGCGACTCCATGCCCACATAATAGCCCCAGTTGGCGCCATAGGAGGCGGTCTCCATGTTTTCCGGCTTGGTGACCCAGAGCCGGTCCAGTTCCTGATCCCGGAAGTTTCCATCCAGCAGATAGGCCCTGCGGGCCAAGAGATCCTTCACGGCCTCCATATCCATCAACCGGACAGCCATCTGCTCGTCTGTGTATTCTACTTTGTAACGCATATGGTTCCCTCCTTACTGACAGCCGTAGCTGTGGGTCGGGTCGAATGTCTCATAGGGCTCCGGCACTTCCGGCGCCGGGGTCCGGGGACGGTTTGCAGTGTACAGCGGCCGGACCACGGTTTTGACATTGGGCTCCGGCATCTGAAAATCAGCGATGGCTGCAAAGCCCTCCACCGGAGGATAGGGCTGTTCCCGCTGATTGTCCTGCAGGCCGGCCTGGACATGGACGTCGTTGACGATCAGCAGATGCCAGATTTTCCAGCCGGCGTCCTCTTGGATAAAGTCTGCCGCCACCCAGCCCCATTCGTAAAAGGTCACAGGACCCGAGGGGCGAAGGTCGGAGTAGCTGTTGCGGCAGGTCCAGATGCCTCGAGCCGTTTTACCGTCTCCGGCAATCTCCACCACCGGTGTGTCCAGGGGCTTATAGTTGAGCAGGCCACAGCCGTAGGCCTCCTCCGGCGTCTTGTCCTGAAATTTTTCCGGGTACTTGGCCATGATGAGACTGGTGGTCAGCAGATTTTTCTGGTGCAGGGCCTCGTAATAGCCCGCCACAGCCTCTCGGCCCTTGTAGTATCCGTCATTGACGCCCAGGCAGATGTCCTCTCTGCTGGAGAACAGCTGCGACACGATGTCTTTTTCTTTTTTGAGCAGATAGTGACAGGAGAATATGCCCATGAGGTTCTGAACCTTACGGCGATCCTCCCAGATGGTGACCAGTTTTTCCGCGTCTAAATTGAAATTCATATGGACCTCCCTTTCTGCGCCAGCAGTATATGCTGCGTTCGATTACAGCTATATTATAGAGGGTCCCGGGTTTGGGCGGAAATGCTTTTTGAAGGGCTGATATTACATCAATGTTATATCGGGAGTGAAAATGCTGCAAACAAAAAGCCCGCCTGCTTTGTGCAGACGGGCTTGAAACATGACCGGGGAAAAGGAGATGCAAGGGGCCAACGGCTCCAGACAAAAAGAATCCCCATGGAATCCAAAGACTCCATGGGGATGGTACGCCAGAAGGGACTCGAACCCCCAACCCTCGGAACCGGAATCCGATGCTCTATCCATTGAGCCACTGGCGCATACCTACGTGCAAAAAGTATTATACCACAACAAACGGAAAATGCAAGGGCGAATTTTGCCGAAGCGCAAAAAACTTTAGGTTTCCTGTAAGGCAGGGGCTTTCACACCGCAGCTCACCCCTTGAATGGATTCGTCATTGGTGATCCAATCCTCCACATCCACCACGGTGTATTCTGTGGGAGTGTTGCGAATGATGACCTGTGCAATCCCCGCGTTAATGATATTCCGGCGACACATGGAGCAGGAGGTGGTATCTCGGAGCAGTTCTCCGGTGACGGCATCTTTGCCACAGAGATACAGGGTTCCGCCGATGCATTCGCTTCTGGACGCGGAGATAATGGCGTTGGCTTCAGCGTGGACGGAACGGCACAGCTCATACCGCTGGCCGCTGGGAATTTCCAACTGTTGCCGGACGCAGTAGCCCAGTTCGGTGCAGTTGATGCGGCCTCTGGGGGCGCCGTTATAGCCGGTGGAGACGATTTCGTCATTGCGGACGATGATGGCGCCATAATGGCGGCGCAAGCAGGTGGAGCGCTCCAGCACGGTCTGGGCGATGTCCAAATAGTAATTGATCTTATCAATGCGGTCCATGGCAGTGCCTCCGGTCACAGTTCGAGGATTTCGACCATTATTATACTAAACCCGAGAGAAAGGCGCAAGAGGTTCCACCAAAAATTCGGGTGGATACTATAAATTCCAGCGAGATTATGGTATGATAATCTAAATCTGCGTATAGTGAGCTACGTCCAAGATTACACTGGAAGCATTCGACAAGTTGGAAATGCTGGTCGGAACTGTTTTGGAAGCATCCATCAAAAAAAAAGCACGGCATCCCGCCTATAAACTGAAGATCGATTTCGGACCGGAGTTGGGGATCAAGACCTCCTCGGCCCAGATCACAGAACTGTATACGCCGGAGATGCTGGTGGGACGGCAGGTGGTCTGCTGTGTCAACCTCAGTCCCATGCATATTGGCTCGGTCAAGAGCGAGGTGCGGGTGCTGGGCTCGGAGTCCAAGCAGGGCGTGGTGCTACTGCAGCCCACGGAGACCGTAGAAAATGGAGATCGGATTTTTTAGGGCAATGGAGGAAAACATATGAACCCATTGGATGTGGTTTTGCTGTGGATTTTGGTGGTGCTGGCGTTTGCGGCGGCAATCCTGCGGATACGGCTGGCCGACAAACAGGGGAACCCACAAAGTATGGGCTGGAAGATCCAGGAGTTTATTTTTCCGGTGCTGCTATTGGCAGCCATGGTGCTCTACCAGACCGGTACGGCGGACATCGTATTTCCGGCGGTGATGCTGGGACTGCTGGAAGAAATCGTCTGTGTCATTCTGCGCAGAAGACAGCGGCAAAGAGACGTATAATCATCAAAAAGCGGACCAGCCAAAATGGCAGGTCCGCAAGCATTTTAGGATCAGCAGATGACTTGACTCCAGCCATAGGGATCCTCGATACGGCCCCACTGAATGCCGGTGAGGGTATCGTAAAGATCCTGGGCCACAGGGCCGATCTTTCCACCGGAGATGATGTAGTCCTGACCCTTGTAGGACAGATCGCCGATGGGAGAAACTACGGCGGCAGTACCGGAGCCAAAAGCTTCCTCCAGCGTGCCGTCCTTCGCGGCGCCGATCAGCTCGTCTACGCTGATCTTCCGCTCCTCCACGGTGTAGCCCTTGTCCCGCAGCAACTGCAGGCAGCTCTTCCGGGTGATGCCAGGCAAAATGGAACCGTTGAGCTCCGGGGTGACAATTTTGCCGCCGATCTTGAACAGAACATTCATGGAGCCAACTTCTTCAATGTACTTCCGCTCCACGCCGTCCAGCCACAGTACCTGAGAAAAGCCCTTTTCCTCAGCCCGCTCGCCGGCCCGGAGAGATGCAGCATAGTTGCCGCCGCACTTGGTGAAGCCGGTGCCGCCCCGGACAGCCCGGACGTCCTCCTCCTCAATCATAATGCTCACAGGCTCCAGCCCGGTGGCGTAGTAGGGGCCTACAGGACTGAGCATAATGCAGAACTGATAGCTGTGGGAGGCATGAACGCCGATGTGCTTATCGGTGGCGAAGATGAAGGGACGAATATACAGGGAGGTGTTGGGGGCCGTGGGAACCCAATCCTTTTCGATGGTTACCAGCTGTTTAACAGCCTCGACGCAGAAATCCACATCCACCTGAGGAATGCTCATACGGTCACAGGAGCTGTTGATCCGCTTGAAGTTTTCCTCGGGCCGGAACAACCGAATGTGGCCCTGGTCGTCCCGATAGGCCTTCATGCCCTCAAAGACCTCCTGAGCATAGTGGAGTACCATGCTGGCTGGATCAATCTGGAAGGGTGCATAGGGAACAATGCGGGGGTCATGCCAACCCTGGCCCTGGTCATAGTTCATCAGGAAAAGATGGTCTGTGGTGATGACACCAAAGGGAATGTTGGGACCCTCGGGCTTCGGCTTATGGGTCGTAGACAGGGTAACAGATATTTTTTCCATATATTTCAACCTCCGTAGGCTTGTATGTTTATTCATTATTATAGCAAGCTGTGTCCGTGGCCGCAAGTAGAAAACCGTCTGTATTTTATTGATTTACAGGGTTGAATTCCGGCAAAGTGACAAGAAGCCGTCATAAAAAGGGCCGCCGCAGAACGAAAATTCTGCGGCGGCCCAATATGGTTGCTATGAAAGATTACTCCAGCATGTGCTGGCCAGTATAGAGCTGGTAATACCTGCCGCCCTTGGCCAGTAGTTCCTTGTGACTGCCAAACTCGATGATCTCGCCGGCTTCTATGACGCAGATCTTGTCGGAGTTCCGGACCGTGGACAGCCGGTGGGCGATGACGAATACGGTTCTGCCCTGCATCAGTCCGCCCATGCCCTTTTCGATTTCCTTCTCGGTTCGGGTGTCGATGGAGGAGGTGGCCTCATCCATGATGAGCACAGGCGGCTTTGCTACTGCGGCGCGGGCAATGTTCAGCAGCTGACGCTGTCCCTGGGACAGGCTGCCGCCGTCGCCGGTGATGTAGGTCTGGAAGCCGTCGGGCAGCTCCATGATAAAGTTGTAGGCGTTGGCTGTTTTTGCTGCCTGGATGCATTCTTCATCGGTGGCGTTGAGGCGGCCGTACCGGATGTTCTCCATGATGGTGCCGCTGAACAGGTGAGTATCCTGGAGGATCACCACCAAGCTGCGGCGCAGGTCATCCTTCCGGATGTCTTTTACGTCGATGCCATCGTAGAGGATCCGGCCCTCCTGAACGTCGTAGAACCGGTTGATGA
>CBCTLT010000169.1:0-4583 GCA_965147785.1 uncultured Oscillospiraceae bacterium | reverse complement strand
ATACTTAAATATACAAAGAATCAGCAGGCAAAGCCCTACTGTTACAATGAGATAGAGCTTTTTGTGAATCAGCGTTGTTTCAATCATTCGTGCGCCAAACCAGCAGATCAAAACCATGCCCAACAGCAAAAGCAGGTACCGGGGTCCCGACCAGCTGTAGAAGATCAGGGAAAAGACCAACATGGCGATATTCTTTGCTTTTACGGTTTTGAGCAGGAGCTGCGACAAAAGGTTTGCCGTCAGGAACAGAAACAAAAACAGCATGCTGGAGAAAACCATGAGACACCCCACACATTCCATGAAATAATAATCTAAGTATACTTCATCTATTCTGAAAAATAAACAAGGAAATTTCGTTTTTTCAGGAATCCTGCGAAAAAAACATAAAACTCGCCTCTTATGGAGAAGCGAGTTTTATGAAAAAAGGAAGTTATACCTTAAAATTCACAGAAGTGGAGCCTTCATTGTCCTTCTGGAACTCATAGTCCTTGCCGGGCAGGATGGCGTTGAGCGCAATGCCTGCAATGGCAGCCACGGCGAGACCGGAGAGGCTGATGGTAATGGAGCCTACCGGGAAGGAAATGGCCCCCAGGGAGGAATATTTGATGCCAATGGATAGGACCAGAATCAGCGCAGCAATAATAACGTTGCGGCTCTTGGTGAAGTCCACCTGATTTTCCACCACATTGCGAACGCCCACAGCGGAAATCATGCCGTAAAGCACCAGACTGACGCCGCCAATGGTGGCTGCAGGCATGGCTGCAATGATTGCGGAGAATTTAGGGCAGAAGGAAAGCACCACGGAGAAAATCGCAGCCAGCCGGATGACCCTAGGATCATAGACCTTGCTGAGGGCCAGAACACCGGTGTTTTCTCCATAGGTGGTGTTGGCAGGTGCGCCAAACAGGGCAGCGATGGTGGTGGCCAGACCGTCTCCGGTGAGAGTGCGGTGCAGGCCGGGATCTGCCACAAAGTTTTTTCCGACAGTGGAAGAAATAGCACAAATGTCGCCAATGTGCTCTACCATGGTGGCAAGGGCAATGGGCATAATGGTGATGGTAGCGGTAATCAGCATACCGCCATCAAAGCCGTCGCCAAAAATAGAAAAGGCGGTATTGTTCCAATGGACAGGGAGACCGATCCAGGCGGCCTCGGAAACATGCTGTACCAGGGTATCCCGGGAAACAGGATCAATGATCAGGGAGAAGATGTAGCTGACAAGAACGCCCAGAAGAATGGGTATAATCTTGAGCATTCCTTTACCCCAGATATTGAAAATGATGACCACAAGGATTGCAGCCAAAGCCACCAGCCAGTTGCTGCTGCAGTTATCCACAGCGCTCTGGGAAAGGGTCAAGCCGATGGCAATAATCACAGGTCCGGTGACAATGGGCGGAAAATACCGCATGACCTTCTGTGCGCCGAATACTTTAAACAGCAGTGCCAGAATCAGATACAGCAGGCCGGCACAGGCAACGCCAAAACTGGAATAGGTCAGCGGGATCTCTGCGCCGGAAGCAGTCACAAGACCATAAGCGCCCAAAAAGGCGAAAGAGCTTCCCAAGAAAGCGGGAACCTTTCTGCCGGTGATCAGATGGAACAGCAGGGTGCCAAGACCGGCAAACAAAAGGGTAGCGGAAATGGAAAGGCCAGTGATGGCCGGCACCAGAACCGTGGCGCCAAACATGGCAAACATATGCTGCAGGCCCAGCAGCAGCATTTTTGGGACTCCCAGCTGACGGGCGTCCCGGATCGCGTCCTGATTCATAAGAATACGTCCTCCTCTTTTTTTACTCCTCACAATTATACAAAGCTTCCATGGACAATGCAAGCAAAATAGAAAAAAACCAAGATCTGCCGAAAAAACACGAAAAGCCTTGTTTCATCAAGCAATTTTTATTTCTTTTCCAAAACGGCATATGTACCGATGGCGGTGCAGGCAACCTTGCCGGTCTTGGGAACGATGGCCTCACAGTAGGCAGTGGCATTGCGTTTGCCCAGGGAAGTAAGCCTGGTCCGGATCAGCACATAATCTTCCATGGGAACGGGCCGGAGATAATTGGTGGTCATGGAGATAGTGGGGGGAATGCTCTGCCGGGAGAAGCAGTAGACCACCATGCTCATGGCAAGATCCATCATGGTATTGACAATACCGCCATGCAGCGTACCCAGACCGTTGACCTGCCACTGCTGCAGGGGAAACTGCAAGACAAGCTCATGGGTGGCATCGTCACAGGAAACCAGTTCCGCTTTGAGGCGGCCGTTTAAGGTGGCGGCCATCTCTGTGTTGATGAAATGAAGCTCGTCCTTCAGCCAGGCCTCTGTGGTCAATTCTTTTACATCCATAGGGGTTCTCCTTTCAAACAGAATATGCTTTATCATTCTTCTGAAGTGTCTCCAGCAATTCCGGAAGCTGGGACAGGGTGTGTATTTCATAATCAGGGGAAATATCTGAGCCAGACTGCTTTCTGTGGGGATTAAACCAGCAGGTCTGAATCCCAGCATGGATTCCCCCTAATATATCAGAGCTGAGGCTGTCCCCCACGATCATTGCATGATTTCGATCCTGGTCGGATATGGCGGCAAAGCATCGATCAAAGAAAACCGGGCTTGGCTTGTCAGCGCCGATCCGCTGGGAAATAAAAATGTTCTGAAAATACCGATCAAGTCCGGTGTCCTGTAGACGCTGGTCCTGCACCTTTGCTGTGCCATTGGAAACCAAATACAGGGTATATGTACCGTAAAGACGTTCCAGAAGATCAATAGCGCCTGGAATAAGGTCGTGCTGAAGAGACAGTAAGTGCTCATAAATCTCCTGGGCAAGATGGCTAGAGCGGCAGATCTTCAACTCCTGAAAAAGGATGTCAAAGCGTTGATGCAGCACTTGTTCCCGTGTAATGCGTCCTTGTTCTAATAGCTCCCATTGATGTTGATTGATGGCGCTGTATCGAATCAATGTTTGCTCTGTGGGTGCTATGTCCATCTGGAGCAAGGTTTGACGCAAGGCGTTTGCTTCGGCGCGTTTGAAATCCAAAAGGGTGTCGTCCAGGTCAAAGAGAATTGTAGTGATCATATAGATACCTCAGTTGTCTGGGGAGAATAGCAATTCCTGTACATGGATTCGCCGCCGGAGCCAACTGCCCTGGAAATAATAGATGACATAGAGCAAGCTGGTAAAGGACCAGGTGATGGGATAACTCCATTCTACCATTACCACGGAGGGATTCATCGGTACCGCGATGAGAACCCACAATACCCGCAGTACGCAAACACCAAAGCAGGTCATGATCGTAGGGACTACGGCGTCTCCCGCACCCCGGACCGTACCGGAAAATATTTCTACGCAGATGTAGGTGATATAGGTAGGCGTCAAGAAATGAATCATGTCCAACGTAATGGTGACCACATCTTGATCCGAGGTGAACAGATGCAGCAGCGGTTGGGCAAATAGCAGCAGGCCGGAACTGATGATGACCGTCAAAACGGCGGTAATGCCCAAAGCAATGAGGGCGCCCTTTTTCATGCGGTCGTATTTTCTGGCCCCAAAATTCTGTCCAGCAAAGGTGGTGACGGAGAGGCCCATGGCGTTGACCGTCATCCAGTAGATGAAGTCCAGCTTGCCATAGACGGTCCAGGCTGCCACGGTCTGGGTGCCAAAGGAGTTGATGCTGGCTTGAATGACCATATTGCTGACGGTATATAGGACGGATTGCAAACCAGCGGGCAAGCCCAGTCTGCAAATTTCGCGAAGATGTTTTCTGCTGACACGAAGCTGACTCCGCCGCAGTTGCCAGGGGCAGCCTTCTGCGTGTTTCAGGCACAGCAGAACCAAAAGCATGGCCAGTGCTTCGGAAATCACAGTGGCCAGCGCAGCTCCGGCCACGCCCATGGGAATTACGGCCACCAGCAGCAGATCCAAAAGGATATTCACAATGGCGGAAATAATGAGAAAATAGACGGGACGTCTGGAATCTCCAATGGCGCGGAGGGCGCTGGTGCCCATATTATAGATCATCAGCGGGATCATGCCGGAGTAATATACCCGCATATAGGTCTCCGCGTCCTCCAGAACATCGATGGGCGTATTCATCATCCGTAGGGAAAAGGGCGTCAGCAAAATGCCTATCACGGTGATGGCAAGTCCTCCAAAGGCAGCCATAATCATAGCTGTGTGGACGCTTTTGCAGACTCCATCTCGGTCTCCCGCACCAAAATACTGAGCAATGACTACGGAGGCGCCGCTGGACAGACCGGTAAAGAATCCCACCAACAAGCTGATGATGGCGGAGGTGGCGCCTACGGCGGCCAATGCCGGAGTGCCGAGAAATTTGCCCACGATCATGGTGTCAGCAGTGTTATAAAATTGCTGAAAAAAAGTTCCCAGCCAGATGGGAAAGAAAAAAGACATCAAGGGACGCCAGATGGAACCCTCCGTGATCACATTGCGCCGATGATCCAGCGCTCCGATACGCATGTGGACACCTCCTACTAAACATATAAATCCAGGGGCATTATACGGCAATCAGAAGAAAAAAGCAATGTGAGCAATCCACAAGGATTTACGTTTGGTGATATGGAAATTT
>CBCTLT010000168.1:0-4634 GCA_965147785.1 uncultured Oscillospiraceae bacterium | reverse complement strand
GCGGACCCAGTGGAGCACCCGGTGGTCCTGGTGGGCCTGGCGGACCCGGCAGTACCGGTGAACCCGGTCCTGCCGGCGGCGGCAAGGGCGGAAAGGTCAGCGATCCTCGAGACGACGGCCGCAATCCCCACTGCACCGATCCCGGTCCTCTGCACCAGACCATCGACACCCAAACCGGCATCACCCTCTGTGTCCAGGACAGCGTTTTGTGGCCCGTCCCCTACCGCACACTGGATGATGAGAACTCCTACGCTCCCGGTCACAACAATCCTGACAAACCTGTAACCAGCACCTTCTACCGGAAACCCCGGTTCCGGTAAGTTCCGCGTATCGCCGCCCCTTCAGTAAATCTTTTGTAAGGGATCCCGCAGAGCCGGCGTTCCCGCTCTGCGGGATGATAAATACATCCCAGAAGGAAGGAGTAAGTGAACATGCGCAAAATGCTTTTGACCTGTTTTCTGTCGCTGAGCCTGCTGCTGGGTCTTTTTACCGGCTGCAGTGACAGCCCCCCCACCAGCGATGCTTCTACAGCCCCATCGACGGAAGCGTCCGTATCCACGGAGGCAGCGCAGGAAGCGCCTGTGGTTACAACCACCGCGCCTTCCCCAGAATCTACCGTGGAATCCGGTATGGATTCCATCGCAGAAAGCGATGCCGAACCCACCGCCGTATCTTTGCCCAAGCCGGAATCCCCAGTGACCATCACCTATATGGTCACCATCAATCCCGCCAACATGAATCTCTATGAGTCCCTCAGCGACCTTCTGGTCTGGCAAGAGCTGGCCGCCCGCACCAATGTGACTGTGGACGCCACCCTGGTCAACGCCCAGGAAGGGCAGACCAAGTTCAGCCTTATGGTAGCCTCCGGGGATTATACCGACTGGCTGGATTCCGTCAGTTCCAACTACACCACCGGCGTGGCTGGTGCCATTGACGACGATGTGATTTTGGATCTGACAGACATCATCCTGGACTCCATGCCGAACTATTCCGCCGTGCTCTTCAGCCAGGAGGAATATGTAAAAGGCGCCACCCTGGATGACGGCAGAATGGGCATGGTCTACGCTCTGACCCGAGTGGAGACGGACGAATGTACCAGCGGTCCCGTCATCCGGCAAGACTATCTGGACGAATTGGGCTTGGACACCCCCGTCACCTATGACGATCTTCATGACGTTCTCACCGCCATGAAGGAGGCCTACGGAGCCTGTATGTGGATCCCCTATACCGGCAGTCCCATGGGCAACTATCTGGGCGCAGGCTTCGGCATCGCCACCTCCTACATGACTCATCTTCGGGGTCGGGAGCCCTTCTATCAGGTGGATGGTGAAATCCGATTCGGGCCCATCGAGCCGGAATACTACGACTTTCTGGAGCTGATGACCCAGTGGTATGCCGAGGGGCTGATCTGGTCCGACTTCACCAGCTACACAGAAAAATTTGACGGTCCCCCTGCGGAAAAGGTTCTCGACGGCACCTTTGGCGTCTGGTTCGGCAACGTCACCGACTGGCAGACCTGGACCGCCCAGGCCGCAGATCCGAATTTCCGCTGCGTAGCCTTCGGGGACCCGGTGATGCATGAAGGAGACGTCAACCACCTTCGTACCTACAACGAGCACATCACCAACGGCGGCATCTCCATCTCCACCCAGTGCACGGGAGAAGCCCTGGATGCGGCCATCTATCTGCTGGATTATTTCTTCTCAGAGGAAGGCAGTTTCCTTTGCACCTTCGGTGTGGAGGACGTCACCTTCACCTATGACGACGAGGGCCATCCTCAGTATACAGAGCTCATCACCAACAACCCCGACGGGCTGCAGGAATCCCAGGCGCTGGTCATCTATGGCGGCAGCACGGTCAGCATTGCCTATCAGCATCCGGAGGCGGATTTCCTCGTTGACACCGACACCGAGGATCAGAACGCCGCCTCCGACATTTGGAAGGCCACCTCCGACGCGGCCTATGATATTCCCGACCTCTGCACCGTCAGTGCCGAGGACAACGAGCACTATTCCACCGTCATGGCGGACATCGGCACTTATATCTCCGAGTGGTCCCTGAAGATGATCACCGGTCAGACACAACTCACGGAAGCCGCATTCCAGGAATATCTGGACACGGTGGCCGCCATGGGCATCGACGAAGCCATCACCATCAAGCAGGATTCTCTGGATCGCTACAACGCACGCTAAATTTAAACATTCTCGTGAAAGGAGCATTTCTATGTCATTGGAAGGAACATATAAAATCACGTTCTCCAAGGTCCCCGGAAAAGTCATGGAAAACGAAGTGACCATTTCTCCGGACGGAAAGGGCGGTTTCACCGGCTTCCTCCGCAACATCTCTGGTGACAATCCCATCAACGGCACCCTCAGTGAAAGCGGCGACTTCGCCTTCGCCTTCAAAGGCGGCCATCGCCACGCCGAGCAGGAAGGGCATCCTCCCGCAGGCGGCCCCGGCGGTCCCGCTGGACCTGGTCCTGGCCGTCCCGGTGGCCCTGGAGGGCCGGGCGGTCCTGGCGGCCCTGGAGGGCCGGGCGGTCCTGGTGGGCCTGGTGGACCAGGAGAGCCCCTGGTCATGAATTTTGCCGGCAGGATCCATGCCGACGGAACGCTAGAAGGCACTCTAACTGTAATGGATGATGTTACTCCCATTCAAGGCTGCAAAATCAAATAATTACAATACGTCGGGGCTTTCCCAATGGAAGGTCCCGACGTTGTTCCGGCTTACGGAATATTTAGTTCGGCCTGCACTCGTCTGTAGTATCCTTTGAGTAGGCTTAAAAAATGCCGCTCCGCATCGCTCATCCGTTTGTCCTTGGGATAGGCCACGCAGATCTCCCGCTGAAATACGCCGGGGATGATCCGCGCTGGCTGCACTAGTTCTCTGGTATCTCCCTCGGGGCGTTTGCGATACACCACGCTGGCCGGAATAAACATCATGCTGTTCATCAGGTTTTTGAAACGGCCCGCCGCCTGATGACTGTTGCTGGACAGCTGCAATTTGAGATTGATCCCGTTTTCTCCGCAGATTCGCTGGATCTCCTTCCAGCTGACGGACACCTCATTGCAGATGCAGGACATCCCATCCAGCTCGGAGAGCTCAACCGTCTGCCTCTTGTAAAATGGATTTCCTTCAGCCGGAGACAGGAGCACTTCCTCGGTCATCAAATGATCCCACGTCACCCCCTGATGTTCCTCCGGCTTGGGAATAATGGCAAAATCCGCTTTCCCGGCCAGCAGTTCCCGAAAGGCCTGATCCGGCGGTAATATCTCTAGCTTAGTGCGGATATCGGGAAAATCATGGTGGAAGGTCTCCATAAGCCCCAACTCCAGGTCCTCAAAGCTATAGACAATGGACAGCATGGGGCTGTCCAGATTGGCCGTCATTCTGGCCAGTTCCAGTCCTCGTTCCAGCAGTTCCACACCCACCTCCGCGTCCAGCCGTTTGATACAGCGGCTCATGGCAGGCTGCGTGATGTACAGCTCCTCCGCAGCCAGAGAGATGCTCTTCTTTTTGGCTGCTCTTCGGAAGTATTGGAGTTGCTTCAGTTCCATCCTCGCATCTCCTTTCGTGGTGTTCTTTGACTGCGGGAGGGTATTGCCAGCCCGTCCCGTTTGTCCTTAGTATACGAAATATTCCAGCAAAAAGCAACGGCAAATCTATGGAGACTATATGCCGCCATCCGCTGTCTCACCAATTCTGGACTCCACATAGGTACGCATAAACTCCCAGAGCATTTCCGCCGCCACCGGCATGATCTGAGCCCGTTTTTTCACCAAAAACACCCGGGACACATGTTCCGGCCGGACGATCTTCCGATGGACCAGCTTCTCCCGACTGGTAAAGGCCTGCACCGATTCTGGGCAGATGGCAACGCCCAAATTTCTCTCTATCAGGCCAATTACTGAAGTCAATGACCCATAGTGGCACAGCACATTCCGCTGGGCAAAGCCTTCGCTGAACCAGCTGATAATATCCTGCTGCAGCGTCTCCCGCATGGGCAGCAGCAGCGGCACCTGATTGAGGGCGTCCAGGGGGAGATCCTCGTCACTGCACCCCAGTTCGGGATAATCCTTGCCGCAGACTGCGATCCAGGGCTCGCTGCGGAGATACAGCCGGTCATAGTGCTCCAGATGGAAGGGCTCCCGGACAATTCCCAAATCCACTAGATTGGTCTCCAATCGGTTGCGGATCTCATCGCCGGTGCCAGACCAGATTTGAAAGCGGATTCCCGGATAAGCTTTGTGGAAGGACTCCAGTACATCGGAGAGAATGCTGGCACCGCAGACCTCCGTGGTGCCGATGGAAACCAGCCCGTTGACTAGTGCGCTCATTTTCCCCAGCTGACGCTCTGTCTTTTCCATGAGATAGATGATCTCCTCCGCCTGCTGCTTGAGAAATCGGCCGTCCTCCGTCAAAGTGATCTGCCGCTTTCCTCGAATAAACAGCTTCACCTGCAATTCCTCCTCCAGCAACCGCATCTGCCGGCTCAAGGGTGGCTGGGCTATGCAGAGCTTTTCGGCCGCCCGGGTGATATTTCCCTCTTTTACCACTTCCAAAAAGTTTCTTAATACACGAATCTCCACGTTACTATACCTCTTTTATATTGTATAGTATATATTATAAATATT
>CBCTLT010000167.1:0-4641 GCA_965147785.1 uncultured Oscillospiraceae bacterium | reverse complement strand
CCCTGATAGGCCTTGGAAATTTCAATATAGTAGCCAAACACCCGGTTATAGCCCACCTTTAGTTTGGGAATCCCGGTCCTTTCCCGCTCGGCGTTTTCGATCTCCGTCAAAGTGCCGCGGCCGCCGGACATCACGTCCCGAAGTCGGTCGATCTCGCTGTCATAGCCCTCCCGGATCATACCGCCCTCCCGGACGGTGAAGGGAGGATCGTCCACGATGGCCCGGGAAAGCTCGCTGCACAGGTCCTCCAGGGTATCCATATCCCCAAGCAGTCCCGTCAGCATGGGTGCGCTCATCTCCTGCAGCTGCGCCTTCAGCTGAGGCAGCACGCTCATGGTCACCGCCATGCTCAGCAGATCCCGGGCATTGGCGGTTCCAGCCACAATTCGGCCCATGCTCCGCTCCATATCGGAGATCTCCCGCAGGGTGATCTGCAGCTCCTGCCGCTCTACGCCTTTTTCCACTAGTTCCTTTACCGCCTCGCTGCGTCGCTGGATCTTCACCGGATTCAGCAGGGGCTTTTCCATCCAGCTTCGGAGCATCCGTCCGCCCATGGCGGTCTTAGTGCGATCCAGCACCCACAGAAGACTGCCTCGTTTTTCCTGATTGCGCAGGGTCTCCGTCAGTTCCAGATTCCGTCTGGCGGTGAGATCCAGCTCCATAAACTCCCCGGAAACATAGTATTCCAGCTTGTTGATGTGACACAGCTGAGATTTTTCGATCTCATGGAGGTGGATCAGCAGTCCACCGCAGGCCATCAATGCTGCCGGGCTTTCACTGAGGCCCAGATCTGACAGGTTCTCTCCACCGAATTGGGCAAGCACCGTCTCCGAGTCCCGGATCCGGTCAAACAGTGCCTCTTGGCCTTTTTGCACGCTGCATCCAATGCGCTCCCGAAGCACATGATCCAGTTCCTTCTGGTCTATGGCCTCTCCACCAAGCAGTACCTCCGCCGGGGAAAACCGTCCCAGTTCATTGATAATCTTCTCCAGAGCGCCGCCGCCCCGGCCATCGGTGGCGTAAAAGGCGCCGGTGGAAATATCGCAGAAGGCTACGCCCCAATCGCTGCCGGCACCCACCACGCAGGCAATGTAGTTGTTCTTGCCTTCCTCCAGCATGGAGCTCTCCGTTACCGTACCGGGGGTAATGATTCTGGTGATTTCCCGTTTCACCAGTCCCTTGGCCAGTGCCGGATCCTCCATCTGTTCACAGATGGCCACATTATAACCCCGGGCCACCAGCCGGGCAATATAGCTCTCGCAGCTGTGATAGGGTACGCCGCACATGGGCACCCGATCCTCCGCCGCCTTGCTTCTGTCTCTGGTGGTCAGGGTGAGATCCAGTTCCCGGGACGCCACCTTGGCGTCCTCATTGAACATTTCATAAAAATCGCCCAGCCGGAAAAATAGAATGCAATCCGGGTTTTGTTCCTTGATCTCCAGATATTGCTTCATCATGGGGGTTAGCTCCGCCACGGTTTCAGTCCTCCTTTATTTCTCCCACCAGGCTCCAGGTGGTGTTTCCGGTAATGGTAACATACTGGAAGGTTCCGATCTTCCCCTCGTCTCCCTTCAGCCGCACCAGACGTCCCCCGTCAGTCCGGGCCGTCAAATATTCTCCGTCCGCGCCGTCCACCAGCACCCGGAGGCTCCTTCCCACATAGGCGTTGTGCTTTTCCTGGGAAATACGGTTTTGCAGTTCCAGGAGCCGGTCAAACCGGGCCTGCTTCTCCTGCCGAGTAAAGGGATCGGGCATTTTTGCCGCCGGCGTCCCCTCTCTCGGGGAAAATATAAAGGTAAACAGAGCGTCAAAGCCCACGGTTTCCACCAGTTTCAGCGTATCCTCAAACTCCTGGTCCGTTTCTCCAGGAAAGCCCACGATCACATCCGAGGTCAGCACGATCTCCGGCATGACCTGCCGGGCATATTCCACCAGAGAAAGATACTGCTGCGCCGTATACCGGCGGTTCATCTCCTTCAGGACTCGATCGTTGCCCGCCTGAAACGGAAGATGAATATGCTTTGCAATTTTTGGCGACGACGCCATGGTGTCGAACAGCTTCCGGGAAGCATCCTTGGGATGGCTGGTCATAAACCGGAGCACAAAATCCCCCGGCAGCTCTGAGAGCATCTTCAGCAGATCGGCAAAATCCACCTCCAGATCCAGGTCCTTTCCATAGGAGTTGACATTCTGGCCCAGAAGGGTGATGTCCTTGTAGCCCTGGGCGATCATCTCCGCCACTTCCCGGCGGATGTCCTCAGGCTGCCGGCTCCGTTCCCGTCCCCGGACATAGGGAACGATACAATAGGTGCAGAAGTTGTTGCAGCCATACATGATGCTGACCCAGCCCTTCAGACCTCCCATCCGCTCCACCGGCAGACCTTCCACGATATTTCCGGTTTCCGGCGTCACAAACTGCCGTTTTTTCTCCGTCAGGGCCCGATGGAGGATTTCCGGCAGCCGCCACTGGGCATGGGAGGTCAGGACCCCGTCCACATGGGGATAGCTCTTTTTGAGCCGCGCCACCACTTCCGGCTGTCCGGCCATGCAGCCCGTAAGAAAGATCTTCTGTTCCGGATGGCGGCGTTTCACATGGGTCAGCGCGCCCACGTTGCCAAAGACCCGCTGTTCCGCATGCTCCCGGACCGCACAGGTGTTGATGACGATCACGTCCGCCCCCTCGGCCTCATTCTGCCGGGTGTAGCCCATCTCCCGGAGCATCCCCATCATCCGCTCGCTGTCCGCTTCGTTTTGCTGGCAGCCATAGGTATCTATATAGGCCGTAGGACGGATCCCCCGGTCCTGCCAGTATTGCCGCACAGCTTCCCCATGGTTTTGCTGCTCCAGCAGCTGCTGCTCCGTAATGATCTCCTTTTTTCCGGCCATAGACGCTCCTCCATATTCATCCGATGCCGGACGCGGCCGGCGCACTGTAGTAGGTTATTTTATCAGTTTTCGGCAAGAAAAGCAAGGGCGGCCAAAGGATTTGGCCCCCCTTTCGGCATATTCTCCCGTTTCTCATTCCTCCGGCGGTTGTACCACCAAATCGGAGATGTCCTCACGAAATGCCGCCCCGTCTTCCGCCGCGCCGTAGACCTTCACCTGGACCGGCCGCTCCAGTTCCAGGCTGCAGATCCCCAAAATACTTTTGGCATCCACCGTATATCTTCCGGAGCAGACGTCAATATCCACAGAGCTGAGACTGGCGGCAGTCACAAACTTTTTCACATCTCCCATGGAATGGAGAGAAACATAAAATTCTGTCATAAAAAATCCTCCTGAATTGGCTCTTCCCTTCCGGGCGCCGGTTCGCTATAATACAGGAGTCAGTGTAACACAAAACACAAAAAAGTTCAATTCAGGAGCGCATTATGAAATTTGCAATCTATACCCTGGGCTGCAAGGTCAACCAATATGAATCCCAGGCGCTGGAGCGGGAGCTGCTGCACCGGGGTTATGAGGAGGGCAGCTTTGACGAGCCCTGTGATCTTTATATCGTAAATACCTGCACCGTCACCGCAGTCAGCGACAAAAAGTCCCGAAACGCCCTGCGTCGTGCCAGAAAGTTGAATCCCGACGCAGTCATCGGCGTCTGCGGCTGTTATCCCCAGGTCAAGCCAGAGGATATGGAGAACCTTCCCGTGGATGTGGTAGGCGGTACGGGACAGCGCGGCGAATTTATCGACCGGATGGAGCAATTTCTCCGGAATCATCAGAAGCAAATTCTGGTGGACAACGCCCTCCGACGCCGGGAATTTGAAATTTTGGAGCCCGGCGGTCTGGGGGACCGCACCCGTGCCATGCTGAAGGTGGAGGATGGCTGCGTCAATTTCTGTACCTACTGCATCATCCCTTACGCCAGAGGCCCCATTCGATCTCTTCCGATCACCCAGGCTGTAGCCCAGGCCAAGGCCCTTCAGGAGATGGGCTACCGGGAAGTAGTTGTCACAGGCATCGAGATCTCCTCCTGGGGTATGGATCTCAAAACCGGGGAAAAGCCCCAGGATCTGATCCGTGCCATCTGCCAGGCGATTCCCGACCTGCGGGTGCGTCTGGGTTCTCTGGAACCCCGCACGGTGGACCGTTCCTTCTGCGAAGCCTTGGCAGAGCAAAAGAACCTCTGTCCCCAGTTTCACCTGTCCCTCCAAAGCGGCTGCGACGAAATTTTAAGGCGAATGCATCGGAAATATGACACTGCCCGATACCTGGAGAGCTGCAATTTGCTCCGGGAATATTTCCCGGACTGCGCCATTACCACCGATCTCATTGTGGGCTTTCCCGGGGAAACAGAGGAAAACTACGTCGAAACGCTGCAGTTCCTTCGCCGGGCCAAATTTGCCGCCATGCACATTTTCCCCTATTCCCGCCGTACCGGCACGCCGGCTGCCACCATGCCGGATCAGATCTCCACGGCGGAAAAGGAGCGCAGAGTTGCCAGGGCCAGTGCCGTGGAGCAGGAGCTGCGCAGAAACTACCAGGCCCAATTTATTGGCAAGACCCTGCCGGTCCTCTTTGAGCAGCAGGATCCCTCCGGCAACTGGACCGGACATACGCCTAATTATATCCTGGTGTCCGCCTCCGGGGAGGATCTACACAATCAGATTTTGGATGTGAAGATTACCAATCTGACAGAGAGTGGCT
>CBCTLT010000166.1:0-4645 GCA_965147785.1 uncultured Oscillospiraceae bacterium | reverse complement strand
TACCGCGGTTTCATCTCTGCGTCAAGAGCACATTTGCGCTTCCTGAAAATTCCTGGTTAAGAATGAGGTGGTTTTTGTGGGGAATTTAACGGGAATGGCTAAAAGCACAATATATGATATATCCCATAGGAATATGACAACAAAATATGGGTTCTTACTTGGTCAGTTCGTACAAAGTTTCGTGGATTTTCAAAAAAAACGACACTGGCTCTTGACAAAGCAAAGTCAGCGTGACAAAATATAGTGGCAATCAGGAATACTGACACAATATATTGTGTGTAGCTGTGCTGCGATAACCAAACGAGAAAATGAGGAGACAGGACTATGATTCAAAGTATCATCAAAAGAGACGGACGAGTGGTGCTCTACGATCAGAACAAGATCGCATCCGCCATTTTAAAAGCCCTGGAAGCGGCCCGAGAAGGAGACGCTGCGGATGCGGCAAGGGTAGCCAACGACGTGCAGCGAGAGCTGGAGGCGGATTTCCCCAACTCCTCCCCCAACATTGAAGCCATTCAGGATAAGGTAGAGCAGCAGCTGATGAATCACGGTTTTGGTTCCGCCGCTAAGGCGTACATTCTCTATCGGGCAAATCGGACCCGGGCCAGAGAAGCCAATACCTCTCTCATGAAAACCATTGACGAGATCACCAATATTGACGCCCGGATCAGCGATATGAAGCGGGACAACGCCAACATCGACGGCAATACCGCCATGGGGTCTATGCTCCAAATTGGCGCTGCAGGCGCCAAGACCTATAACGAGATGTATCTCCTGCGGCCGGAGCACGCTAAGGCCTATCGGGAAGGCGACATCCATATCCATGACTTTGACTTCTACTCTCTGACTACTACCTGCTGTCAGATCGATATTTTGAAACTGTTCCACGGTGGTTTCTCCACGGGGCACGGTTATCTCCGGGAGCCCCAGAGCATCCAGAGCTATACGGCGTTGGCGGCCATTGCCATTCAGTCCAACCAGAACGATCAGCACGGCGGACAGTCCATCCCCAACTTTGACTACGGTATGGCAGAAGGAGTGGCCAAGAGCTACCGCAAAAGCTATGCCCGGATGCTGACGGAGGCGGTGGAGGATCGGCTGGATCTGGAGGATGCTTCCGAGGCTGTTCAGGCAGCTATTGCAGCGGCGGAGGAGGTCACCGGAGAGACGGCCCGGCTGGAAAATGTGGAGGCCTTTGACAAGGCGGTGGCGGCAGCACTCTGCGGAGAATTGAAGCTCACCGGAACTGAGGCTGCTCGACTCATTGCCCGGGCCAGAAAGCGGGCTTATACCACCACAGACCGGGATACCTATCAGGCCATGGAAGGCTTTGTACATAACCTTAACACCATGCATTCCCGGGCCGGTGCGCAAACTCCTTTCTCCTCCATTAACTATGGTACAGACACCTCCCCGGAAGGCCGGATGGTCATTCGGAATATTCTGATGGCTCTGGATGCAGGTTTGGGGCATGGAGAAACTTGTATTTTCCCCATTCACATCTTTAAGGTCAAGGAAGGGGTCAACTATAACGAGACGGATCCCAACTACGATCTGTTCCGTCTGAGCTGCAAGGTCAGCGCCAAGCGGTTGTATCCCAACTATGTGTTCCTGGATTCTCCCTACAACCTCCAGTATTATAAGCCCGGCCATCCCGAGACGGAGGTTGCCACCATGGGCTGCCGTACCCGGGTCATGGGCAATGTCTATGATCCCACTCGGCAAATTGCCTATTCCAGAGGAAACCTGTCCTTCACCTCTTTGAACCTGCCCCGTATTGCCATTGAGAGCCATGGGGACGAGAAACTGTTCTATGAAAAGCTGGAGGCCATGCTGGAGCTGGTAGCCCAGCAGCTGCTGGACCGCTTTGAGATCCAGGCCAATAAGTGTGTCTATAACTTCCCGTTCCTCATGGGCCAGGGTGTTTGGCTGGATTCGGACAAGCTGGGGGTCCAGGACAGCATCCGGGACGTCCTGAAGCACGGAACCCTGTCCATTGGCTTTATCGGCCTGGCAGAGACGCTGACAAGTCTTTACGGCCAGCATCACGGCCAGAGCGAGGAGATGGAAAAGAAGGGTTTGGAGATCGTGGGCTTTATGCGGGACTTCTGCGATAAGAAATCCCAGGAGTACAAGATGAATTTCACCCTGCTGGCAACACCGGCGGAAGGCTTGTCCGGCCGATTCATCCGGATGGACCAGCAGCGGTATGGTAAGCTCCCCGGAATTACAGATCGGGAGTATTATACAAACAGTTTCCATATTCCAGTCTGGTATCCTATCTCCGCTTATGATAAAATAAGACTGGAGGCCCCCTATCATGCCCTGTGCAACGCAGGTCATATCAGCTATGTGGAGCTGGATGGAGACACCGCCAAGAATGTGGAAGCCTTTGAAACCGTGGTGCGCTGGATGCATGACTGCGGCGTTGGCTACGGCAGCATCAACCACCCGGTGGACCGGGACCCGGTTTGCGGCTATGTGGGCGTCATTGGGGACGTCTGCCCCCGCTGCGGCCGGAAGGAAGGCGAGGCGATTCCGCCGGAGCGGATCGCGGAACTGAAAAAAATGTATCCTGAGATGCCTGCATTTCAGGGAATCGAATAAGGAGGTAATCTTATGACAATGAACTGTGCAAATGAGAAAGCGGGTCGGGGCGTAGGCTTCGAGCGGATCCGCCGCATTACCGGATACCTGGTAGGTCCCATGGACAAGTGGAATGACGCAAAACGGGCTGAGGAGCGGGATCGTGTCAAGCACGGTCTCAGCAAGGATGCTTAATCTGGCTGGCATCACCGGAGACAGTATTGTAGACGGCCCTGGCATTCGGACAACCGTGTTCTGCCAGGGCTGTCCCCATCACTGCCTGGGATGCCATAATCCGGAGACCTGGGAATTTGGGTGCGGTACGGAGATGTCGGAGGAGCAGGTTCTGGAGATCATCCAGAGCAATCCCCTCAGCCGCGGCGTCACCTTTTCCGGCGGCGAACCCTTTTCCCAGGCGGAGGGCTTTGCCCGGCTGGGACGGCTTTTGAAAGAGAAAGGGTACGAGGTGGCCTCCTATTCCGGCTTTACCTTTGAGCAGCTCTTCCATGGGACCCAGGCCCAGCGGGATCTGCTTGCCACCATTGATGTGCTCATTGACGGCCCCTTTGTGCTGGAAGAACGGAGTCTGGAGCTGAACTTCCGGGGGAGCCGAAACCAGCGGGTCCTCAATGTCCCTGAGAGCCTGAAGGCCGGGAAACCGGTCATGGAGACCAGTGGCCGCTGGTTGGGCGAGTATTAAATCAAACCTGAAACGGTCCGATACGGAGACAAAAGCCTTCGTATCGGACCGCATTTTACTGGATACAATTGTCGAAAAAGGATACAAACCGGGCCAGCAGCCCTTCGTCCACCTGGGCTTTGAGCGCGTCCATCTCTGCCAGCTGGGCCTGCGATGCGGTGCCGCTGCGGAGATACTTCAGCAGCTTCCGCTTCTCCTGATCCACCTCTGGCGGCGTGGTGATGTTGTGGTTATGGTGCTCCAGCGGAAGAAAAGTTTTCTTCGGATCTTCCCGAAAGGCGGCATACAGTACTTCGTAGTTGTCCTGATACCGAATGATGCCGTCATCCCGGCTCTGGAGGATCAGCACAGGTGCCTCCGTTCGTGCCAATCCTTCCACGGCAGTGGCTCCTGCCAGAGGGCCGAATTTCCACCGCTGATACATGGTGACGCCCAACATTGGTAGTGGAGCGATGATCCCCCAGTGCCGCTGCATATGGGGTTTTAGTCCGGCGGTGCTAATCTGAAAGGCGGATGCTGAAATGATGCCCTGGACAGGATAATGCCCCAGCAGATGGACGCAGTCCACGCTGTAACCGCCCCAGCTGTGACCGTACAACAAAAGAGGCAGGGTGTTCAAGTCGGGGTTGGAGCTTACATAATCCAGACATGCGGCCAAATCCAAAATGTGCTGGGGAAGGCCTCGGAGAACCCCGTCGCTGATGCCGGTACCACTGCCGTCAAAGGCCAGAACGGTATAACCATTTCGGCAAAAGTATTCGCACTCCGGCAGATAGTCGTTTAGACTCATGCCGTAGCCGTGACAGAGGACGATCAGGGCCTTTTGGGGCCCGTCGTAGAAAAAGAGGTGTCCCCGGAGGGTGTCTCCCTGCTGGGAAGGAAAACTGACGGCCCTGCGCTGCCAGCTGGGATGCAGCTGGGAGAAATAGGGGTAGTAATCGCCGCCGCCTTCAAATCGGGCCTGAAAGGCGATCCGATAGGACCACACGCCAATCAGGATGAAAACCAGGAGCAGCAAAACAAGCGTGGATGGAATTAAAATGAAAATTAGCATTGGGTGCCTGCCTTTCTGGGGGAGTTTGCGCTATAAATGGGGCGTTGGGTAATTCTGTTTATGCGGGATCTGGAAGAAAAGCTATGCCAGGAATATGCTCACCGAAAACAATATCACCAGCAGCACCACATTGCAAAGCGTAAAGATGAAAAGATATTTTTTGCGCAGAGCTGGATAATCCTTTGCCACCATCTTGTAGGAGATCAGGCTTGCCATAGAGGCAATCAACGTGCCCAGTCCGCCCAGATTGCAGCCCACGATCAGAGCCGACCACTGGTCGGTAAATCCGGACAGCAGTAGGGCAG
>CBCTLT010000165.1:0-4647 GCA_965147785.1 uncultured Oscillospiraceae bacterium | reverse complement strand
CGGGGTCTTGGCCTCGCACATCTGCAGCAAACTCCGGATCGGTTCTGTTTCCAGAATATTTTTGTACACACTCAGGCTCATGAGCTTGGCCTTGATAATCTCCATAGCAGGGCACATCCTTCCTGTTTCATAACAATAATATATCATCAAAAATTTTCCGAAACAACTTTATTCTTCAACAAAAACATGGTATAATCCAGAAGAATTTTTGTATTAAGGATGATAAAATGATCACAGTAACCAATCTCGGCGTTCAATATGGCGGCAGCGTGCTCTTTAAGAACGCCGATCTGCAATTCAACGCAGGCAACTGCTACGGCATCATCGGGGCCAATGGAGCGGGAAAATCCACCCTGCTGAAAATTCTTTCCGGCGACCTGGATTCCACCGACGGCCATGTGGACATCAAGCCCGGCGTCCGGATGTCCGTTTTAAAGCAGGACCAGTTCCAGTACGACGCCTATTCCGTGCTGGACACCGTCATCATGGGCAATCAGCGTCTCTACGACATCGGCAAGCAGAAGGACGCCCTCTATGAGAAGGAGGATTTCTCCGATGAGGACGGCATTCTGGCCTCGGAGTTGGAGGCGGAATTTGCCGAACTGGGAGGCTGGGAAGCGGAGTCCGATGCCTCCCGGATGCTCCAGGGCCTTGGCATCCCCGTGGAGGACCACGAAAAGCGCATGGGCGAGATGGACGGCCGGGACAAGGTGAAGGTGCTGCTGGCCCAGGCTCTGTTCGGCAACCCTGACATTGTCATGCTGGACGAGCCCACCAACAACCTGGACACCGCCTCCATCGAATGGCTGGAAGATTTCCTTTTGGACTTCCCCGGCATGGTCATCGTGGTGTCCCATGACCGGTATTTCCTCAATACGGTCTGCACCCACATTGTGGACATCGACTACGGCAAGATCAAGATGTATGTGGGCAACTACGACTTCTGGTATGAATCCTCCCAGCTGGTCCAGGCCTTGATCCGCAACCAGAACAAGCGGAACGAGGAGAAGATCAAGGAACTGACGGAATTTATTGCCCGGTTCGCCGCCAACAAATCCAAGAGCAAGCAGGCCACCTCCCGCCGGAAGCTGCTGGACAAGCTGACTATTGAGGAACTGCCCGCCTCCTCCCGCCGGTACCCCTATGTGGGCTTCAAGCCGGACCGAGAAGTGGGAAAGGATATTCTGTTTGTTACAGACGTGTCCAAAACCGTGGACGGCGTAAAGGTGCTGGATCATGTGAGCTTTTCCATGAACAAAAACGACAAGATCGCCTTTGTGGGAAACAACGAGATCGCACAGACCACCATGTTCAAAATTCTCATGGGAGAACTGGAGCCGGACGAAGGCACCGTCAAATGGGGCGTCAGCACCTCTCAGGCCTATTTCCCCAAGGACAACACCGAGTTCTTTGAGGGCTGCGAACTGAATATGATCGACTGGATGCGGCAGTATTCCGAGGATCAGAGCGAGACCTATCTCCGGGGATTCCTGGGCCGGATGCTGTTCTCCGGGGAGGATGTATACAAGCAGGTAAAAGTCCTCTCCGGCGGCGAGAAGGTCCGGTGTATGCTCTCCCGGATGATGCTCTCCGGGGCCAACGTGCTGCTGCTGGATCAGCCCACCAACCATCTGGATCTGGAATCCATCACCGCCGTCAACAACGGCCTTACCGCCTTCCCTGGCAACGTCCTGCTGGCCAGCCACGACCACGAGATGGTCCAGACCGTGGCCAACCGGATCATTGAGTTCAAAGAGGACGGGACCTATGTGGATCGGGCCATGACCTATGACGAATATCTGGAGTGGAAGAAAACAAATTCATAATTCAATAAAAGAAGGTATGCAATATGAAACAAGTGATCTTTTCCAAGGACGCCCCTGCCGCTGTGGGTCCCTACTCCCACGCCATCGACTGCGGCAATCTGGTGTTTCTCTCCGGTCAGGTGCCTCTGGTGCCGGAGACCGGCGCTCTGGCAGAGGGCGGCATTGAGGCCCAGACCCGACAGATGTTTTCCAACATTCAGGCCGTCCTCCAGAGCTGCGGCCTCACCTTTGACAACGTGGTAAAGACCACGGTGTTCATGACGGATCTCAAGGATTTTAACACATTTAACGAGATCTACGCCGAGTACTTCCCCAACGATCCTCCGGCTCGTTCCTGTGTCCAGGTGGCTGCACTGCCCAAGGGCGCACTGGTGGAAGCCGAATGCATTTGTGTCAAATAAGGAGGAAACCAATATGCCAGTGAATTTAAAAGGTCGCTCTTTTCTCACATTGATGGATTTTTCCTCTGCGGAGATCCGTTATCTGCTGGACCTGAGCCACGACCTGAAAAGCAAGAAGCGCGCCGGGATTTTGGGTAAAAACCTCAGGGGCAAGAACGTGGTCCTGCTCTTTGAGAAAACCTCCACCCGGACCCGCTGCGCCTTTGAGACCGCCATCCACGACGAAGGCGGTCAGGTGACCTATCTGGACGCCGGCAGCTCCCAGATGGGCAAGAAGGAATCCCTGGAGGATACCGCCCGAGTGTTGGGCCGGTTCTTCGACGGTATCGAATACCGGGGCTTCCAGCAGAGCGTTGTGGAGGATCTGGCCCGGTTCTCCGGCGTTCCCGTCTTTAATGGCCTCACCGATGTAGATCACCCCACCCAGATTCTTGCAGATATGCTGACCATGGAAGAACACATTGCCAAGCCCCTGAAGGACTGCAAGGTGGTCTTTGTGGGAGACGTCCGCAACAACATGTGCTACGCCTGGATGTACGGCTGCGCCAAAATGGGCATGACCTTTGTGGGCTACGGCCCCAAGGCCCTGATCGACCAGGTGGATGCCGGCGTGCTCCAGCAGATTGAGGCCGTCTGTCAGGAAACCGGCGCCCATATTTCTCTCAGCGATGAGATCTCTTCCATTGCCGGTGCCGATGTGCTCTACAGTGACATCTGGGCTTCCATGGGCGAGGAGGATCAGATTCCCGACCGGGTGAAGCTGCTCTCCCCCTATCGGATCACGGATGAAATGCTGGAGGCCACTGGAAATCCCGATGTGAAGTTCATGCACTGCCTCCCCTCTTTCCACGACTTTGAGACCACCATGGCCAAGACCTGGATCGACCAGGGCATCGACATTCGGGAGGTCACAGACGAGGTATTCCGTGGTCCCCACTCCATCGTCTTTGACGAGGCGGAAAACAGAATGCACACCATCAAAGCCGTGCTGGTGGCCACATTGGGCTGCTGAGGCTGATACATATTTGCAGGCACAAAAAGGCCGCCGTTTCCTGCTTTGGAAACGGCGGCCTAGTTTCATGACGGGCAGCTACGACGACAGCTGGGCTGCGATCCATCCGGCAATCCTGAGCAGGAACAAGGCCTGTCCCCGCTCGTTAAGATGGTACCCGTCGGTGGAGGTCAGGAAAAAGCTGCTGCGAAAGGCTTCGTCGGCTGCATGGATGCCGCTGAAGCTGGAATCGCTGGCATTGTAGCAGGCGATTCCCCGATATTCGCAGACCTCCATCAGAGCCTGACTGTAGTCGTCCTCGTTCAGTCCGGCGGAGTTTCGATAGTCTGTGGAGGACTCCCAGCAGGTCATGGCCAAAATCACTGCATTGGGATATTTCTCCTGAAGTCGGTCTACCAATACATTAAACGCCCCCTGAAATGTATAAATATCTCGGGAACTGATACTGTCGGCCAGCGGAATCTCACAGTTCATATCGTTGGCGCCGCAATTGACAAAGATCACGTCGTAATCCCCGTCGGGCAACGGCCGCTGGCACATTGGATAGTAGCAGCCCCCCGCCGTATAATCCGTATCCTCCGTGCCGGTATGTCCTCTGGCAGCAGCCACCGTGGAGCCGGCAATGGAGATCACTGTGGAATCCATGCCGTATTGCTCCAGCATTTTCGGCCAGGACAGGGCCGTATCTGTAAGACCATATCCGGAGGTCATACTGTCTCCCACAAACAAGATGGACTTGCCGGAGATCGTATCGGCCACCCAGTACCGGTCATCTGCAGCACTGGCATAGCAGGATCCAAGGATGGCCACCGTCAGCACCCCCAGGAGCAGACGGCGCAGCCACATGGTTGGTTTCATATTGATCACATTCCTTTTTCATCTTTGGAAGGTACCCTTATGATTTTTGAAATACGCGCCGCCGGTGCTTCCCGAGCGGACGTGCCGCAGGGTCTGCGACACGTCCGCGACATATAAAAACGCCGCAAGGCAGCGATTACGGAAGGACATTTCATTTCCTCCGAACAGCAGCTGCGTTTGATCTTGGCACCAATTTACCCGGCGAACCCAAAACCAAGCTGAAAAAACACATGGCCAGAATGTGAACTTTTTTTGCATCGCTTTATTTATCCGGCATTGTCTGCTAAAATATACAAAGATTTTTGAGCTGATTTCAGCTTCCTGACGTATCCTTGTGGCAGACGGGAGGAATCAACATGCGAATCTTACTTGCCGAGGATGAGGTCTCCATTGCCAGAGCCCTCAAGGTCATGCTGGAAAAAAATAAATTTACCGTGGATATGGTCCACAACGGTACGGATGCCCTGGATTATATCCTTCAGATCCACTACGATGCCCTGGTGCTGGACATTATGATGCCGGGTTTGGATGGGCTGGGGGTGCTGCGTCG
>CBCTLT010000164.1:0-4666 GCA_965147785.1 uncultured Oscillospiraceae bacterium | reverse complement strand
TTAAAATCGCCGGTCATGATCACCATGCCCACCGGCGTGTGGATGGCAAACGCCACCGCATCGGCAATGGAATGGTTCATGTGGACAAACTCCACCTTGAAGCAGCCCGCCTTTACCACATCCCCGGCCTCATGGGTCAAGATGGTGGTGGTGTCCAGAAGGCCGTGTTCCTCCAGCTTGATCTGCACCAGGCCGGCAGTCAGCCGGGTGGTGTGGACCGGGGCGTTGACCTGATCGAGCACATAGGGCAGTCCGCCGATATGGTCCTCGTGGCCGTGGGTCAAGAAGAAGCCCCGGAGCTTATTCTGATTTTTCACCAGATAGGTCACATCAGGCACCACCAGGTCCACGCCATACATGTCATCCTCGGGGAAGCCCAGGCCGCAATCCACCACGATCATATCATTGCCGTACTCCAGTACGGTGATGTTTTTTCCGATCTCATTGAGACCACCCAGGGAAATAATTTTCAGTTTTTCAGCCAAATTGTATCACTACTCCAATCAGGACCGGTGGCGGCTGAGCCACAGATCCGCATAATATGTAATTTTGCAGCAAGAAGCCGCAGGGTGTCTTTTATCAAAGCACCCCTTTTTGCTTATGAAGGAACCTGAAAACTCCGCAGAAAACCCTCGCTGCTGTTTCTTGACCCCGTCACGCCAAAAATCCGCAGCGTCGTCACTCCAACAGGAGCTTTCCTATCCATATAGAAATATCTTTCTATCCAGAATGCGCTTCCGCACATAAAACAACAAAAGCAAGCCGCTTTTCGGCAAAATCATTCTGCGGGACCCACGCCCCGCAGGCAAGCCGTAAAGGGTTCATCGCAATTTATTATAACACAGTCCGCAAGAAAAGTATACATGTATTTTCCAATGATCTTTTTGCGCCCTATTTTCCTGCTCCGTCTCGTTAGAATTTTAACTAGGAACAGCCTTTTCACTTGAGTTTATGTATCCTCATATGTTATAATGTTAAAATAGTTGTATAGTGCCGGATTATGCCCGGCACGATTTGGGGCAGAATGGAGTTGATCTCTTTGAATAAAAAGCTATCCCGGCTGTTCTCCCCCAGGATGTCCGTCTACTTTATCATACTGGCGGCATTCTGCTGCGTGGCATGGTTTCTGCTTCCCCCGGTGCTGGCGGGATTGGAAACCGCCGTCGCGCTGGGTGTGCTGATCTATGATCGAATCCGTGCCGTACGCCGGAAAAAGGAGATCGCACAATATCTACAAGACGCAAACTTTTCCGTGGACTCCGTTTCCAATGAGCGAATGAGCATTCCCCTGCCAGCTGTGATCCTGAACGTCACAGGCGGAGAGATTATGTGGTGCAACGAGGCCTTTATGCAGATTGCCAATGCCAGCGAAAGCCTTTTTGAAGTAACTCTCACCGATATTTTCCCGGATTTTACCACTGACTGGCTGATTGAAGGAAAAACGGAGTGCCCCGAAGCGGTATCCTTTCAGGATTACCGTTATCGGATCTATGGAGATCTGATCCGCACAGAGGAAGAAAACTCCCCCTATTTGGCCGCCATGCTCTACTGGGTGGATCTGACGGAGCTTTTGAACGTGCGGGACGAGTACGAGTTATCCCGGCCGGTGGTCAGCATTATCCTGGTGGACAACTACGACGAGCTGACCTCCAACCTTCCGGACAAATCCATCTCCAGCCTTTCCGCCAAACTGGACGACGCCATCACCGCCTGGGTCTCCAATGAAGGAATCCTGCGTAAACTAGAGCGCAACCGGTATCTATTCCTGTTTGAGCAGCGGGATCTCCCTCGGCTCATTGCTGAGAAATTCTCGATTTTGGATACGGTACGGGCCATTACCAACGATTTTGGCACCCCTGCCACCTTGACCATCGGCATCGGCAAGGACGGCCAGTCCCTGCAGGAGAATTATGAATTCGCCTCCCTCAGTGTGGACATGAGTCTTTCTCGGGGCGGCGATCAGGCCATTATCAAGGATCGGTACAATTTTGCCTTTTACGGCGGCCGGGCCCAGGAGGCAGAGCGCCGCACCAAGGTCAAATCCCGTGTCATGGCCGGCTCCCTGTCGGAGCTGATCTCTCAGTCCTCCTCCGTGTTTATCATGGGCCACAAGAACGCTGATATTGACGCAGTAGGCGCTGCCGTGGGCATTATGGCCATTTGCCGGAAACTGGACTGCCCGGCGCAAATCATCATAGATTTGCAGCGAAATTCCGCCCATGCCCTGCTGGAAAAGCTTCAAGCAAAACCGGAATATGCCAATTGCTTTACCACAGAGCAGGACGCACTGCTGGACGCAGACGAAGAAAGCCTGCTAGTGGTGGTGGATACCAACCGTCCCGATCAGGTGGAGTCCCGGATGTTTTTGGAAAACTGCCCCCGGGTGGCTGTGATTGACCATCACCGGCGTGCCGCAGATTACATTGAGGACGCTATTCTCAATTTCCACGAACCTTACGCCTCTTCCGCTTCCGAGCTGGTTACCGAGCTAGTGCAATATCTGCTGGAACGGGAGGATCTGCTGCCGGAAGAGACCATGTCTCTGTTGGCCGGCATCGTACTAGACACCAAGAACTTCTCCGTCCGCACCGGCGCCCGGACCTTTGAGGCGGCTGCTTGGCTTCGGAAACACGGGGCGGATACGGTGGCAGTCAAGCTGCTGTTCCAAAACGATCTCAGCGCTACCCTCTCCCGTTACGAAATTCTGCAGCATGCGGAGCTCTACCGGGGAGATATCGCGCTTTGCTGCCTGGACTACACCTCGGATCGGATCATTGCCGCCCAGGCTGCCGATGAGCTGCTGAATATCTCCGGCATTCAGGCCAGCTTTGTGTTCTATCCCGACGGGGATCTGGTCATGTGTTCGGCCCGGTCCATCGGAGAAGCCAACGTCCAGATGATTCTGGAGCCTTTGGGCGGCGGTGGAAATCAGGCCACTGCCGGAGCCCAGATCAAGGGCATGACCCCGGAGCAGGTGTGTCAGGCCATCAAGGATTCCATCGACAATTTCTTCAGTGAATGATTTCACAGGGACTTAGAAAGGAGCAATCACTTATGAAAGTTATTTTATTGCAGGACATTCGCGGCAAAGGGAAAAAGGGCCAGATGATCGAGGCCTCCGACGGCTATGCCCGGAACTTCCTGCTTCCCAGAAAAATGGCCATTGAGGCCACTGCCGACAACATCAACACCATGAAGATGAACGACAAAGCCAAGGCCGAACAGATGGCCCGGGAAAAGGCCCAGGCCCAGGAGTTTGCCGACAAACTGAAGGAGATCACCGTGGAGATCACCGCAAAATCCGGCAACGGCGGTCGGCTCTTTGGGTCCATCACCTCTGCCGAGGTATCCGAGGCCCTGAAAGCCCAGCATGGCATTGCCATCGACAAGAAGAAGATCGTGCAGGATGAGCCCATCAAGTCCTTCGGCACCTTCACCCTGAAGGCAAAGCTGGGGTATGAGATCACGGCCAATATCTCCGTCCACGTCAGCGAGGGCTAAATTCTTCCCATTTTGTTGTTGAGAGGTGTGAATCATGGATGATCTGCTTTCCAGGCAGCTGCCCCACTCGCTGGAGGCTGAGCAGGCCGTCATCGGCTCTATGCTCATCGACAGCCACTGTGTGGCGGATATGCTGGAAATTCTGAAACCAAATGACTTTTATTTGCAGCAGAACAAGGATATTTTCACCACGATCTATACCATGTTCAACTTCTCCATGAATATCGACCCGGTGACGGTGATGGACCAGATGAAGCAGTCCGGTGTCTACGACGAGGAAAAAACCCGGGACTATCTGCTGCAAATCTTGGACATCACCCCTACTGCCGCCAACGCCAAACAGTACGCCCAAATTGTGGCGGATAAATCCCTGCTGCGTCAGCTGGCCCAGGCTGCCACCGACATTTCCCAGATTGTTTCGGAGGAAGTGGGCTCCGCCCAGAGCATTATGGATGCCGCGGAGCAGAAGATCTATGCTATCCGAAATGGACGCAGCCGCCAGGAGTTGGAACATATCGGCACCATTCTGCTGTCTGTGTACGAACAGCTTGCCGAACGGGCCAGGTCTGACAGCGCCATCCCCGGCCTTTCCACAGGTCTGCGGGATCTGGACGCCAAGATCAACGGCCTGAACAAGTCCGATTTGCTGCTGATTGCTGCCCGGCCTGGCATGGGAAAGAGCTCCATCGCTCTGAATATTGCGCTGTCAGTGGCCAAGCAATATAAAAAGGCCGTGGTCATTTTCAACCTGGAAATGAGCAAGGAGCAGCTGGTCTCCAGGCTTCTATCCAACGAGAGTTTTGTGGACTCTCAGCTGCTGCTCACCGGCAAACTCTCTGACGAGGAGTGGGACAAGCTGGGTGTGGCCGCCTCTGCCCTGAGCCAGACGGATATTCGCATCGACGACAATCCATCCATCACCGTAACGGAGATGAATGCAAAATGCCGTCGGGTGGAAAACCTGGGTCTGGTTATCATCGACTATCTGCAGCTTATGACCTCTGCCACCGGCAAGGTCCAGGAGAACCGGGTCACCGCTGTCGGTGAAATCTCCCGTGCCCTGAAGATCATGGCCAAGGAGCTCAACGTGCCTGTGATCTGTTTGAGCCAGCTCAGCCGTGCCAACGAGAGCCGTGCAGACAAACGGCCCATGCTGTCGGATCTG
>CBCTLT010000163.1:0-4685 GCA_965147785.1 uncultured Oscillospiraceae bacterium | reverse complement strand
CCTGAAGTACTTCAAGAAAACCTGCTTTCCGGCAAGCTGGATTTTGCGCTGACCCCCATCCCCTTCCATAATCCGGAGATCAGCCAGATAAAACTGATGGATGAGGAGATTCTGTTGGCCGTAGGCCGATGCCACCCCCTGGCCTCAAAGCATTTCGTCCGATTGGAGGACTGCAAAAACGAAAAGTTTTTGGTAAATGATGCCAGTTTTGACCGTCGGGCCGTCATTGACAACTGTAAAATCGTGGGGTTTACGCCCAATATTACTCTATGCAGTAATGAACCCCGGATTATCGACGAAGCATTGGAGTCAGGACAGGGTGTCAGTTTGGTACCAGCCAACGTGTTTTATGAAAAGTACATCGACAATAATCCTGTGGTAGCCCTGCGTTTTTCCGATATTGAGGTATTCCGCTTTATTTCCATTGTCTCTCGAAAAGACCGCACCCTGATGGAAATGCCAAAAAAACTCTATAATTTTGCCATTCACTATTTCCAAGACTACGGCAGACGACTCCAGGCTTTTATGGACGAGTACTTCCCTCCCGCAGACTTTGGCCACCGAAAATCCATCGGACTTAATCGGGAAGAAAATATCGGCGTGGCAGACCCGGCTATACACGATCTGTTGTAACCGCTGTTTTCTTCTTCTATAACTCAAAGTTATAACCCATACATTTTTTATATTTCCTATCTGACGGTTTTTGCGATAAGATAAAAACAAAAACGAAAGGGGCACAACTATGTCCAAATACGATATGCTGCTTTCCCCCATGAAGCTGGGAAATCTTACTCTGAAAAACCGCATGATCTCAGCCCCCACCTCTCTGGCAGAGATTGGCCCGAACAACACCTTCTCCCGGGAAAACATCGCCTATTTCGAGCTTCGTGCCAAAGGCGGAGCCGCCATCGTCAATGTGGGCGAATGTGTGGCCCATGGTGCTACCGGTATCGACCATCCCTCTCAGGTGGTTTTGGACAATCCCAACGCAGTTCCCTCTCTCTACGACCTGGTAAGCACCATCCATAAATACGGTGCCTACGCCTCCATCGAGTTTGGTCACGGCGGCAAACGCTGCAACCCCATGTTCCTACCCGGAGGCGTGCTGCCCATCGGTCCCTGCGACATCTATGACAACAACGGCAATCTCACTGTTCGCGGCATGGACCGCCAGCTCATGGATGACGTGATCGCCGGTTACAAGCGTTCTGCCGCCAACTGTGCTATGGCTGGCTTTGATATTCTCACCATCCACGCCGGTCACGGCTGGCTGCTGGCAGAGTTTCTCTCTCCCCTCTCCAACCACCGGCAGGACGAATACGGCGGAAGCCGTGAAAATCGCTGCCGCTTTGTCATCGAAGTGCTCCAAGCGGTCCGTCAAGCTGCCCCCAAATGTCTCATCGAGGTGCGGATCTCCGGTTCCGAGCTCACCAAGGACGGCTATGATCTCAGCGAAGGCGTAGAGCTGTGCAAGGTGCTGGAGCCCTATGTGGATATGTTCAACGTCTCCGCAGGCGTTATGGAGGACCTGTACACCTGGATTATTATGCACCCCAGTATGTTCCTGCCCCAGGGCTGCAACGTCTATCTGGCGGAAGCCATTAAAAAGGCCGTGAAGAAGCCCGTGTCCTGTGTGGGCGCCCTCACGGATCCGGAAAAGATGGAGGAGATCCTGGAAAAAGGCCAGGCCGATTTGGTGGCTCTGGGCCGTGCCCTGGTTGCGGATCCCGATCTGCCCAACAAGGTCCGGGACGGCCGTGTAGATGAAATCCGGCACTGTCTCCGCTGCTACTCCTGCCAGGGCCAGATGATGAAGACCCGGAACATCCTCTGCACCGTCAATCCGGTCATTGGCCAGGAATTTGACGCCAAATACCGGCTACCGGCGGCACACAAGCACAAGATCGCCGTCATTGGTGGTGGCCCCGGCGGTATGCAGGCTGCTATTACCGCTGCAGAACGTGGACATACCGTTACCCTTTATGAAAAAACCGATGCGCTGGGCGGGGCCCTGAAATTTGCCCAGCACGAAAGCTTTAAGCATGACCTGTATCGCTTTGCCCAGTGGCAGGAGCATCAGCTGGAACTGCTGAAGGTACCGGTCCATCTCAATACAGAAGTCACTGCAGAATTCCTGGATTCTCTGGATGTGGATACCGTGATCTGTGCCGTAGGCGCCAATCCCATCATTCCCAGCCAGTTTGGGATTCCAGGCGACAACTATGTGCTAGGCACCGACATCTTCAACGAGGGCGTTACTCTGGGGCATCGGATTGTCATTATGGGCGGCGGCCTGGTGGGCTGCGAAACAGCCCTGCATTTGGCCGAAGAAGGCCATGAGGTCACGGTCATCGAGATGGCCTCCGAAATCGCCATTGAGACCACTGCGGCCCATCGCCGTGCCCTGAAGGTCCGCATGGGCCTATACCAGGATATGGCTGGCGGCGACAACACCAAGCCTGGTCTGATTCCTCCCGTGCTTCAGGTCTCCACCAAGTGCAAGGAGATCACCGATCAGGGCGTTATCGCCGTTACTCCCGACGGCAAGGAAACCCTGTTCCCTGCCGACACCGTGATCTGTGCGCTGGGTCTGCGTCCCAGAAGCGCGTTGGTGGATGAACTGCGCAAGACCAAGCACGTCTTTATTCCCATTGGCGACTGTACCAAGACGCAGCAGGTCACCCAGGCTGTCCGCGCCGGCTACGACGTGGCTGTTGGACTGGACTAATATCGCAATATGGCAGGCCGGGCAAACGCCCGGCCTGCTTTGTGAAAGGAGAAGATACTATGTACATCATTGGAACGGGCTGCCTGTGCTGCCACAACTGCGCTCTGGAATGTCCTGCCGGGGCCATTGACTACAAGGGCACCCACTACGAGATCGACCAGGAAAAGTGCCTAGGCTGTGGACTCTGCCAGCAGCTGTGCAACGTGGGTGCCATCCGGAATACGGAAGATGAGGAAGCTGCAACGCCCCATCCCCGGCAGGAAATGGCCTGTGATTTGGTGGTCATCGGCTGCGGCGGCTCCGGCTCCATTGCTGCGGCCAGAGCAGCCCAGGAGAGCGGTAAAAAGGTTATCGTTTTGGAAAAAGCCGAAAAATACGGTGGCAGCGCCTGGTATGCAGGCTTTGAAGTCATGAGCGGCGGTCCCGGAGGCGGTCCTGGTCCCTTTGGCGGCAACGGGGATCGCTTTCAGGGCAAGGTCTCCCAGGAGATTCAGGACGTGGCAAAAACTGCCCCAAAGGCCTTTTCCGATTGGATGCTGACCATGGACGGCGTCAAGGATTACTGGGTGGAGAAACCTGCCCCCTTTGGTCCCGGAAAATCTGTGGGCCTCAAGAAGCGTACCTTCTTCAATCTCAAATGTCGAGATGAGGCCATCGGCCCGGGACGTGGCGGTAGCTTTGTGGTCAAGACCATGGTGGATCAGTTTGATCGGCTGGGCATCACCCTGTTGACCGGCACTGCCGCGAAAAAACTGCTGACGGAAGATGGCCATATCTCCGGCGTTTTAGCCCAGGATGCTGGCGGTGAAATTTTGATTCACTGCTCCGCTGTAGTGGTCTCCGCAGGCGGTTTTGCCTGGAATGACGAACTGCTGCAAAAATACTGGCCCTGGTTTATGACTGACGATCCCACTGCCGAGCCAGTTCATCGGTTTGCTGCTCCAACAAACACAGGAGACGCCGTTGCCCTTGGTGAGAGCGTGGGTGCCTGGGTAGACTACGACAACTTTACCGTCAATCTCTTTGGACCAGTTCACCACCCCTTCTCCTTCTGTTTGTTCAAATTTGCCTGCGAGCCAGAGATCATCTCTGTCAATTTGGAGGGGCACCGTTTCTATGATGAGAGTTTCTTCCCCAATGGCGCTGCAAAGATCGGCACCCAGCCAGGGCGCCACTCCTGGGCCATTGTGGACTCTGATACTCTGAAGTTAATTGCTGACCGGCTCATTGCAGGCAACGACGGATGGATTCACAAGGACTATTTGCAGGAAATCGAAACAGAACTGAAACTGGATACACCCCTCAAAAAAGCCGACACATTGGCAGAACTGGCGGACCTCTGTGGCATCGACAAGGAATCCTTCCTTGCCACTGTGGCACGGTATAACGCCGACTGTGTTGCCGGGAAGGACTCCGAATTTGGCAAAAAGCCGGAGACCATGCGCCCCATCCAACAGGGTCCCTTCTATGCCATTTACGGAAAAATGGCCACAGATGGCGCATTTGGCGGCATTCGGGTCAACGAAAAAATGGAGGCCCTGCGTCCCGATGGCACCGTATGGCCTGGGCTCTACGCCACCGGCGACAATGCTGCAGGCTGGTGCGTCCGTGTTCCCGGCCCCGGTGACAACCGGCTCATGTGCACCAATGAGATGAGTTGGGCAGTGGCGTCGGGCTTCACCGCCGGAAACTCCGCAGCGGATTACCTGAAATCCATTTAACTCTTGCTTGACAAAAACACTGGCAGGAAGCTGAGAATATCAGCTTCCTGCCAGTAATTTTATGTGCATAACAAGTTACTTGCTTTTGGTGTAGGTATTGTTGTCATCCATGGTGGCATAAGGCTCGGGCCAGGGCACTGTGTTCTGGATGGTCTGGGTCACACTCCAGTTAGAATGCAGCGGGCCGGGATCTTCGCAGTCGGGCATGGTTCTCAAGCCTCCTCCGGGTCCGCCTG
>CBCTLT010000162.1:0-4695 GCA_965147785.1 uncultured Oscillospiraceae bacterium | reverse complement strand
CCCCATTTGTTATTCAGTATATCATACTGTCTAACAAATGGGGTGCAGTTCATTTCAGGAAACCGACTCTTTTTCAGACCTTCGCTTTTAGGCCGTCTGCTTCTGTAACAATCCGAACGCGACCCGTCCACGCTCCCTCCGCCAGGAGACGTGCCAACGGATCTGCCAGCTCCCGATCGATGGTACGCAGCAGGCTCCGAACCCCATACCCGTCCTTTTTCCAACGGCCACAGAGGTATTCCGCCACCTGCTCATCTAGCTGCAGGCTTCTGCCTTCCCGTTCCACTTGACGGCAGAAATCCTGAAGCAGCTTTTCCGCAATGGCCTTTTGCGCCTGCGGGGAAGGCCGTTCAAAGGGCACAATCGCGTCCAGACGTCCCAGGAACTCTCCGGAAAATCCAGTTTCCAGTTCCCGTCGGAGGCTGCCCTCCCGATCCGGCGCTGTTCCCGTAAAGCCTAACGAGGCGCCTTCCCGAGAGATGGCATCCGCACCCAAATTGCAGGTCATGACCACCACCGTATTCCGAAAGTCCACACTGATTCCCTCAGCGTCTGTAAGCTTCCCCTCGTCCATGATCTGGAGCAGCAGCGCGCGGACATCGGCATGGGCTTTTTCCACCTCGTCAAACAACACCAAGGAATAGGGTTTCTGTCGAACCTTTTCCGTCAGCAAACCGCCCTCCCCATAGCCTGCATAGCCTGGAGGGGCACCAATGAGGCTGGCAGTACCGGTCTTTTCACTCAGTTCCGTCATGTCCAGTCGGATCAGTGCGTCCCTCTGTCCATACAATTCCTCCGCCAGAGCCCGGCACAGCTCTGTTTTTCCCACGCCGGTAGGTCCTGTAAACAGGAAACAGCCCCGGGGCCGATGATCGCTGTCAAAGCCGAGACGGCTCCGAAGCAAGGCCTTCGTCACGGTTTCAATCGCAGCTTTTTGCCCAATCACCCGTTGCTCCAGCCGCTGGGCCAGATGCAGGAGCCGATCATCCATTTTCCCCTGTACCGCAGAAAGAGGGACGCCGGTACGTCGGCTCACTACCATGGCCATATGCCTTGGCTCCACCAGATACCCCCCACGGTTTCTCCCCTTTTCATGGAGTTCCTGATTGAGCCGGCTTAGCTCATCCCGCAGCCCTGCCGCTCGCTCATACTGTCGTTTCTCCACAGCCCCTGAGAGCTTTTCCTCCAAATGCTGCCTCGTTCTGAGGTTTCGCCCCGTAATACTCTTTTCAGCCTGAAGCCGCACCAGCGATGCCGCCTCATCCAACAGATCCACCGCCCGATCCGGCCAGCAGCGGTCGGGAAAATAGCGACCGGACAGAGAAACCGCAGCCTCAATGGCCTCCGGCGTATAGGTGATCCCATGGAACTGCTCGAACTCCCGCTGGATTCCCTTTAAAATTCCCAGGGTTTCCTGGGCTGTAGGCTCCGGCACCTCCACTCGGGAAAACCGCCGGGAGAGCGCCGCGTCCCGTTCGATATACTTCCGATACTCCTTTTCCGTGGTGGCGCCAATCATCTGGATTTCTCCTCTGCCCAAGGCCGGCTTGAGAATGTTTGCCGCATCGATGGCCCCTTCCGCCGAACCTGCGCCCACAATCGTATGCATTTCATCCACAAACAGAATCACATTGCCTGCGTGGATGACCTCATCCAAAATATCCCGCAGCCGTTCCTCAAACTCTCCACGATACTTGGTTCCAGCCACCAGGGAAGACATGTATAATGCCACCACCCGCTTATCCCGCAGGGCATCCGGGACTCTGCCTCCGGCAATCTCCATGGCCAGCTTTTCCGCCAGAGCCGTCTTGCCCACCCCGGGCTTGCCCACCAGGGCCGGATTGTTTTTGGTTCGGCGGCACAGGATTCCCACAATGCTCTCCAGTTCCCTGTCCCGGCCAATCACCGCAGGACACCGCCCTGCCGCTGCCTTTTCCGTCAAATCAAGGCTAAATTTGTCCAGCAGTTTCGTCATATCTCCGCCTCCGCGTTTCGTTCTCCGGGCCAACTCCAACGCCCGGGTAAAAAGTTGGTTCTCGTCCACGCCCAAGGATTCCAGCAACATACCACCTGCGCTTCCCGGCACCCGCAAAATACCAAGCAGCAGGTGCAGGGGTTCCATTTGCGTTTGTCCCAACTCCAGCGCCTCTCCCGCTGCCGCCAAAATTGCGATTCTCGCCTGGGCCGTCAATCCCTGCAGCGGAAAATACCCGGCCGTCCCGCTGCCGCTTTGTTGCTCCAGCGCCTGTAGCAGCAGGTCTTCGTCCACCCGATTCTCCTCTAGGGCCTGCACCACCCAAGGGTCCTCGGTCCGCACCACCCCCAGCAGCAGATGCTCGCTACCCACATAGCTGTGCCCCAGCTGTGCCGCCGTCAGCTCCGCCCACTTAATCGCTGCCTCTCCGCGGGGCGAAAACCGTCGTTTTGCCATTTCGCTCACCATCCTTGCATACCTATGATTACCATTTTTCTCCTCTCTATTCAAATGTTACAAGGAAAAAGAAAATTTGCGGAAAAAGATTTGCATTTTAAAAAATCCATGGTACAATGGGAAAAACGGATCCCTTGGGGACCCATTTTGGAGGTGTACATTATGGCATACAAAATTGGTGAAGACTGCATTTCCTGCGGCCTGTGCGCCAGCAATTCCCCCGTTGAGGCCATTGCCCCCGGCGATGATCACTATGTGATCGATCCGGATACCTGCATCGAGTGCACCTGCGCAGACAACTGTCCCGTGGAGGCCATTACGCAGGAGTAATGAAACCAGGACTGCGGACGCCGCTTACCGCGGCGTCCCTTTTCCTGCGCAGAATAGAAAGGAGCAGCCCATATGCCGCAAACGCTTTGGGATGGCGGTCCTCTGCTGGAGCAGGCTCCGGAGGTTTTTCCCATGGGCACAGACTCTATCCTTTTAGCGGATTTTGCCCGTCCGGGTCCTCGGGATCGGATTTTGGACTTGGGAACAGGAAGTGGCATTCTGCCGATTCTGCTGCTCTTTGAACGGCCGGGAATGACTGCAACAGCCCTGGAAAAAAGCAAAGCCGCCTGTGCCCTGGCCCAGAAGAATTTTATATGCAACCACCTTTCTGCGCAAATCACGTTGCTGGAAGGAGATCTGCGGGATTATCGCAGTCTGCTTCCCTGCGGCAGCTTTGATTTGACCATCTCCAATCCCCCCTATTTCCCATTGGAACGCGGCTTTTCCGCTGCCGGAGAACTGCGAAATGCCCGAAGCGAAGCAGGCTGCACCCTCTTTGAGCTATGCACCGCCGCTGCCTGGGCCACCCGCTGGGGAGGAAGTTTTTGTCTGGTATTCCGCCCAGAACGCCTTTGTGATCTGTTTGACACACTGCGAACCACCGGCTTTGAACCAAAACGCATTCGTCCGGTCCACCACGCTTTCGGTATGCCTGTAAACCTTTTGCTGCTGGAGGCCCGCCGAGGCGGAAAGCCTGGACTTACCTGGGAAAAAGACCTTTATCTCTACACCCCCGACGGACTGGAGTCCGAGGAAACCCGACGGATCTACCGTCGAAGCTGAAAGGAGCCTATTATGCCTGGAACCCTTGTCCTGGTTCCCACCCCCATTGGGAACCTAGGAGATATTTCTCCACGAGCCGCTGACGCGCTGGCTGCGGCAGATTTCATCGCAGCGGAGGATACTCGGGTATCCATCAAGCTGCTCAACCATTTAGAGATTAAGAAACCTCTGGTCAGCTATCATGAACACAACAAGCAGGACAGCGGCCGGCAGATTTTGGATCGTCTTCTGTCCGGGCAAAGCTGCGCGCTGGTTACCGACGCGGGTACGCCGGCCATTTCAGACCCCGGTGAGGATTTGGTTCGGCTGTGTGCGCAAAACGGCGTACCCGTTTCCGCCATTCCCGGCCCCTGTGCCGCCATCACCGCTCTGGCTGTTTCTGGTCTGCCCACCGGCCGTTTTACCTTCGAAGGCTTTCTATCTGTCAATAAAAAAAGCAGAAGAGAGCATCTTAACTCTCTTCTGTCAGAACCCAGAACCATGATTTTCTACGAAGCACCCCACAAGCTGCGCGCCACGCTGCAGGATCTTTTGGATGCCTTTGGTCCCACCCGCCACATTACACTCTGCCGGGAGTTGACCAAACTCCACGAGGAGATACTTCGTATGACGCTCCAAGAAGCAGTGAGTTTTTATACAGGAAATGACCCCAGGGGTGAATATGTTTTGGTGGTGGAGGGAGTTGTCTCTCCAGTGTCCGACACCCCCACACTGGAGGACTGCCTGGACCGCATACAGCAGCTTCGGGCATCCGGCGCCAGTCTCAAGGACGCCGCCAAACAGGTGAGCCGGGAAAGCGGCATTCCCAGGAACACGCTATACGAAGCCGCGTTATCGCAGAACTAAAAAAGACGCAAACCCCACGCTGGTTTGCGTCTTTTTTTACCCATTAGAACTTCTTTACTTCCTCCAGGCACTTTCTGCAGATGTTCCGTCCCTTATAATTGATGACATCCTTGGCATCTCCGCAGAAAATACAAGCAGGCTCATACTTTTTGAGAATAATTGTGGATCCCTCCACATAGATTTCCAGAGAATCACGCTCTGCAATTTCCAGCGTACGGCGGAGCTCGATCGGCAGTACGATCCGGCCAAGCTCATCTACTTTTCTGACGATTCCGGTAGATTTCATTGTTTTTTGTCTCCTTTTC
>CBCTLT010000161.1:0-4705 GCA_965147785.1 uncultured Oscillospiraceae bacterium | reverse complement strand
AGCCTGGGGAGGTCACGCCGGAGGAGGCCCACCGGATCGGCATGGAGCTGGCGCGGGAGGTCTTGGGCGGAAAGCATGAGTTTGTCCTCACCACCCACATAGACAGAGACCACGTCCATAATCACCTGATTTTCAACGCGGTCAGTTTCCAGGACCACCGGCACTACCACTCCAATAAGCGGAGCTATCACTTCATCCGCCGCACCAGCGACCGTATCTGCAAAGAGCATGGCCTGTCCGTCATTGTCCCCGGCCGTGACAAGGGAAAGAGCTACATTGAACACCAGGCGGAACAGAACGGCACCAGCTACAAGGCAAAGCTGCGCTCCGCCATCGACCGGCTCCTGCCCGGCTGCGCCGGCCTGGAGGACCTGCTCCGCCGCCTTCAGCGGGAAGGGTACGAACTGAAACGGGGCAAGTACATATCCGCCAGGGCTCCGGGCCAGGAACGGTTCACCCGATTGAAAACCCTGGGCGCCGATTATGCCGAGGAGGCCCTGACCGCCCGGATCGCCGGAAGGCCCAGGCCCTCCCGCCAGCCCCAGCAGCGCACCGGGAAGCCCAGCCTGCTCATCGACATCCAGAACAATATCAAGGCCCAACAGAGCGCCGGTTACAAGCATTGGGCAACCATCGAGAACTTGAAGCGGGCGGCGGAAACGCTGAACTTCCTGACGGAGCATGGCATCGGAAGTTTGGAGGACCTGTCCGAGCGGTGCGACGGGGCGGCGGCCGCCACCGCCAGGGTGAAGGCGGACCTCCGGGCAACGAAGAAAGAAATGGAGCGGCTGACCTTCACTATGAAGCACGCCGCCACCTATCGCCAGCTCCGTCCCCTGTATGAGGAATACCGCCAGTCCAGGGACAAGGAGAAGTTCCTCCGGGGGCATGAGGGCGAAATCATCCTGTTTGAGGCGGCGGCAAGAGAGCTGAAACGCCTGGACGCTGTACCCCTGCCCGCCACCAAACGGCTCCGGGCCGAGATGGACGGGCTCACCGCCAGGCGGACCGCCCTGCAATCGGAATATCGGAAGGCCCAGCGGGAGGAGCGGGAGTACGACACCCTCCGCCAGAATGTGGAAGCCCTGCTGGAAAAGCCAAGGGAAGCCGAACCGCAGAGGCAGCGGAATCACGAACTGGAATAGGTAGAATTGTGCGCTTTGCCGGACTTTTCAAAGGCCCCTGGGCGCGGTCTGATTTTATCTGTATAATGGGAGGCAGGAATGGAGGTGCCGCCAATGACGAGAACCGAGGCCGTCAAGGACTTTTTCAAGAAGGCGGTTTTGCCCGTCGCCATCGCCGGGCTGCTGTACTGTATTCTCAAATCTGCCTGCATGAGGGATGAGGAGCTGGATCTTCTCTGGCTCTGGATACTCTGCGGCCTGCCCTTCGGCATCCATCGGATGTGCGTCTGGATCGTGCCGGGCGGCGACTCCCTGGGCGGCGGCGCCGCCCTGTTTGTTCTGAACTTCGTGATCGGCGGCATCATCGGCGGCTTCGTCCTGGTGTGGCGCCTGCTGGTGGCGGCATGGTATGTGCCCCTCACCATCTACCGCCTGATCGTGGGATATTGAGATGGACAAATGATAGAGAGCCGGCTGGCATTGACCAGCCGGCTCTCCTCATGGTGTCCGCTCCAGAATAAATTTTGTTACCAGATCCGCATACTGTTCCAGCCGCACCATCAGCGCCAGGTGGCCGCCGGTCAGGTCGGTGACCACCGTGGGACTTGGCATCAGGGCGATCAGGTCCTCCCGGCAGGCCGGGGTGAAGGTGGTGTCATCCTCGGACAAAATCAGCAGCACCCGCCCCTCCCACGGGGCAAAATCATTGCGGGTCATGCCAAAGTAGTGTTCTGCGTCACAGAGAAAGTCAATCATGTGCTGTTCATAGGGCTTGGTGAGCAGTTCCATCATAGCGCCGCACAGTTCCTCCATAGCGGCCTTTTCCTGGGCTGTAAAGCCATCGGTTTTCTTTTTCATCACCGCCCATCTCATCATCCGCTTGATGAGCGGAAACGGCAGGAAGGCAAGCCATTTTTTGAACTTCCGCTGGCTTTCGATTATCTTCATCAGATCCTGATACCCGGCCTTGCTCATGTTGCCGGACAGCGAGCAGGTGTTGGAGAGGACCAGCCCCTCCACCACTTCCGGGTGGCGGGAGGCGATGACCTGGGCCACTACGCCGCCCAGGGACTGTCCCACCAGCCAGACCTTTTCCTTCAGGTGGCGGAGTAGTTCAGCCACGGCATCGGCAAACTCGCCGTTGTCCCCGAACTGGAGCTGATAGTCAAAGGTCAGCACCGAAAAATCCCTGGCGAACCGGGCAAAGTGCTTATAAAACAGGTCGGACAGCCCAATGCCGCCCGTGAGCAGGACCAGCGTGGCTTTGGCCTGGGGATTTTGATAGTAGCGATAGGTAAAGAGTTTCCCGCTGCTGACCGTGAAGGTGGCGGCGGGATAAGTCCGGCGAAATTCTGCAAGCGTCATGGAACTCCTCCTTTCAGATCCAGGTGAGCAGATACCCGTTGATTAAAGCAACAGCCAAAAACAGAAGAACTCCCCGCAGGAAAGCGTAAAAGTGTTTGCGGGGGTCCGCATATAATTCCGGACTTTCCTCGGTGCCGGAAAACCGCACCCGTTTTGTGTGCCGCCACCAAAGCAGGTCGATCACCAAAAAATCAAACAGATTCAGCGCCTGTCCTAAAAGCAGAGTGTTCAAAAAGTTGCCTGCAAAATATTCCTGCCGGGTGAGAAGCCCCATCGCAAACAGGAGCGCAGTAAACAAAAGCAGATTTCCAGCGAAGATGGCCGCAGGACCTCGCTGCCGAATATTTCCTGATAGCTCCGGGCGGGCTTTCACAATCTTCTGTACCTCGTCCGGGTAAGTAGAAAAATTACGGATGTTTTTCTCGTCGCTCCCGGTGCCCAGCCAGCAAAAAGCCCAAAACAAGGAACACAGGAGCATACCCTCTGCCAGCAGCATTTGAACCATCTTCCATCTCCCGATTATTTGCGCCCCGCCAGCATCCGGGAGTCGCCCAGCATCATCATGGCCGCCCGCCGGCGGGAGCCGAAGGCCTCCTGGGCCGTGTCGATGAGCTGCACATCCTCATACCCCATATCCCGCAGTTCCTGGGCGAAGGCCTCCATGTCCCCGTACATGTGGGGCTTCATCTCATCGTTGAGGGCGAACACGCCGCCCTTTTTCAGCACCCGCAGGGTCTCCCGCAGCAGGGCTCGCTTGTCCGCTCCCGTGATATTGTGATAGACATAGTTGCTCACCACAGCATCGAAGCTCTCATCCGGGAAGTCCAGCTTGTTGGCATCCCCATGCTGGAACCGGCACCGGGCGGCCACGCCCTCGCTGGCGGCATTTTTCTCGCACATGGCCTGACCATAGCCGTAGGCAGAACCCCAATAGTCGATGCCCACCACCTGGGCCGTCCTCCAAGTGAGGGCCCCCCGGATGGATAGAGTCCCGGAACCGCACCCCACATCCAGAAGCTGTCCCTGCCCGTCAAAATCCAGATGGGAGAGGACGACCTGGTGGACCTGCTCCATCATGCCGCCGCTCCCAAAGGCATACTGCCGCCTGATCCAAGTGATCCATAAGAGCAGCGCCAGCAAAAGAAGGGCGGCAATCACGAACACCACACCCAGCGCCGTGATATGGAACACCGCAAGGGACAGCAGAGAGAGTACCGCGGCCAAAACCGCCAGGCCGCCCACCAGCTGGAGCATCGAGACCGGCATCCAGTTTCCATAGTCCTCCCCGTGGGCGCCAAGATGGATTTGCTCCTGTTTTTTTCTGCCGTTTTTCATAAGATGTCTCCCTGTTTGTTTTTCAAGTGCTCCGTGTCCTCCCGAATTGCCAGTACGCAGAGCCAGTGCTTTTTTGCATCCTGATCCACGATGACATTAGAAAAACCGGCCTCGGTGAGAAAGCCGACAAGCTGGCTCCGATTGAAAATCCTCATCCCATCAATGATAGAAAGCCATTTGTTGGCCTGGGGATCTTCTCCGTCCGCCTCATTGACGATCAAAAAGACGCCACCTGGCCGCAAGGTGCGGTACACCTCCCGGAAGCTATCCGGGGGTCCGGGCCAGAAATATACGGTTTCAAATGCGGTCGCCAGATCAAACGCACCATCCCCAAAGGGGAGGCAAGACACAGCCCCCTGCACAATGTGGCAGCGGCCTGCATGGAGTCCCTCGCGGGTCACCCTCTTGCCCTTGTCCACGGCTATTTCTGAAGAGTCCAGAGCAGTAATAGTCGCAGCCGGATATTTTCGCAGAAGCGCCCGAATGTTCCGACCGCCGCCGCAGCCCAGCTCCGCAATCTTGGCCGGACCTGTTTCCGGCAAATGACTAAGGCCCCAATCCGCGAGGGCGGCATGGGCATGGTTCATACTGCCCACCATACACTTGCCCAGCAAACCTTCCGGCTTGCGGGTATTATTGAAAAAAGCCTTCCATATCCCCATAACTGCCTCCAGAAGTTGAAATTTAGGTTAGCAAAGACTAACCATGTTCATTATACATCTTCCTACACGGAAACGCAACAGACAAGAGCGTTCTCTGACCATTTTGCGCTATGGAAATGTGGAAAACAGCCGCTCCGCTGATGGAAAACAGACATTCACGGCCCGATGGAAAAGCCGCCGGCTTTCCCACAGCCCGCAAACATCGTTTCCCACAGCTCC
>CBCTLT010000160.1:0-4707 GCA_965147785.1 uncultured Oscillospiraceae bacterium | reverse complement strand
ATGTACGGCCAGAAATTTGAAGCCTACTTCTGGCCCATGCATTTCCTGAACGGGGAGACCCGCCTGCATCCCGTCTATGACACCTTGCAGGTGCAGGACTACTCCAAATATGAGATGGCCAGCTTCGACGGCGATCACAAGCACGCCATGCGGGAGACACAGTTCCCACTGGACCTGGAATGTGCCTATCAAATCGGCGCAGAGTAAATACCGTTTTGGCGAGTTTATTCGCGGAGAAACGCCCAAAAGGCGGTATCTCCCTATGCGGCCCCGACGCAGCAGATGGATATGCACGCCTTTGATATGCTGCGCCCGGAGGATGCTGTCAGCCGGGAAGCGATTCGGAATCTGCGCGAAAGATTTCAGTATGCACTGGAGCAGTATGAATGAAGCGGGTCCGACAGCTTGACAAGCCAGTAGATGAACTGGCAAAAGGACGTCCAATGGAGAAGGTGCTGAGATGATTACAATTCATTTGTATTATAAAGGAAGCAACGGCAGCGCCAGAGCGTTTGCCGAGGAAATGGAGCATACCGGTATCGCGGATGCGATTCGGGCGGAAAAGGGTAATCTTCGCTATCAGTATTATCTGCCTCTGAATGATCCCGAAACTGTGTTGCTGATTGACTCCTGGATCGATCAGTCAGCCATCGATGCGCATCACGCCTCCCCTATGATGGAACGTCTGGCGGCACTCCGGGAAAAGTACGATCTCCATATGACCGTGGAACGGTTTGTGCGTGAGGACATTGGTACGGATGAGCAATTTATTAGACGGTGATTTGAAAAAAACAATAATTTGCAATTTAACAACCTGAATTTCGCTGAGGGTTCGGAATCTTTTTTCCTGGTATCACATAATATCAGGACAAAAAAGATGCCCTGAACAAATCGCCCCGAAAATCGGGGCGATTTTGTTTCGGCTCAAATTGGCGAAAATCTCCCGACCCGAACACCAGCACAGATTCTCTGATCTAACAGAACAGGCAGACGCACATAGCATCTGCCTGTTTTCTATATTGCAAAAAAAGGAATAAAGAGGTATATGCTCAGATACCTGTAATGATGTAATATCCAATGTCACAGTTTCAGTATAGCGTTTACTTTATTCGAAGTCCAATACATAATAGAAATGTTCTTATATATAATTGGTTATAAGATGTGCAATATGGAATTCCGTCACAGAGATTGCTGTTCTTGCTTTGCTTTCTCCTGCCTGTGCTACCAGGATCTGACCGATTCCGGCCTGTGCGCAGCTTGCAGAAAGAATTATTTCTACGGTTCCGTCTGCCAGAATGCTGCGGGAGACTTCCTCGGCCGCAAGCGTCTCACCAAGCTCATCTGCCAAGGTCACCGTTCCGGCACAGCTGAGAACAAGCCGCAGTTGGGCCTTTTCACCGGCGCGGATCACCTCGGAAACAGGCTGGAATTCCAGAATCTCCGGCTGTGCCGCAACAACCTTCACCTTGGTTTTCGCTGCAACGCTCTGCCAGCCTTCCCAGGTTTTCTGCTGGGCCTGAATCTCGTGTGCGCCTTCTCCGTTCAGAATCGTATAGATTTCCCAACGGGAGACCTTATCCGTCCGGCGGATCAGCAGATCACGGACAGGCAGCAGAATGGATTCGCCGTCCAGCAGCTGTACGCCGATGGCATCTGCAGGTGCGGTTACCACCACAGGGAACACATTCCCCTCGGCAGCCTGTTCCGGTGCCGCAATGGTCAGCGCATTTTCGGTATCCACAGCAGACACCGGAACTGTAATGCTATTCCCGTTCTGGAGCATCAGGGTACGTTCACCGAAAACCGTTACCCACTTATCCTTTGTGCCATCCTTGCGGACAGTATATTCCTGCTGAGAAGCATCCCAGTAAGAAAGGGAGCGCTGAGAAACATGGATCGTCACCAGGGTCTCCTCGCCGGGGGCCAGGCCTCCGGTCTTTGCAAAGCCGCAGAGCTGCCTGGGGACAAACTGGATGCCATCCACCTGGGGGAAGTAGGCGGCTTTCTGCATATCCCCGGTAGGCTCGCCGTTTGCATCCACATAGCGGAAGCTTTCTGCAACAGCCATGGGATCGTACACGGCATTTTCCACCATACCCGGCTCGGGAGCTGCAATGTAAAGTCGAACCACTTCCGCACCGGGCTGTGTTCCGGTGTTCCTGACACGAACCGTCACATCGAGACCGGCCTCTTCTCCGGGATGCATAGAAGTTTCCACGCCCTCGATGGAAGATTCAAAGGAGGTATAGCTCAGACCATGGCCAAAGGGATAGAGCACATCGTCCTCCCGGCCCGTTGCATCATACCACTTATAGCCGCAGAAGATGCCTTCCCGAATCTCTGTGGGAACATTGGCGCCGGGATGGGACGCCTTCTGGAGAACGCCGCGACCATTGGGGTTGATCGCCACTTGATCCGCATCAAAGTTTTTGGGCCAGGTCACACATAGCCGGCCGGTGGGCGCATAGGCACCGGAAAGGATGTTGGCAATGGCCTTGCCGCCGGTCTGACCGGGGAGCCATGCTGCCAAAATGGCATCGCAATCCTTCTCCCACTGGGAAATATCCACAGGAAGTGCAGAGGTGATCACCAGAACCACCTTATTCCCTGCACCCTTTGCATGGAAGATGGCTTCTGTAAGCAGATTCTGCTGCCGTGCTTCCAGCTTCAGGCTTTCCAACTCATGGACAAAGATCACAACTGTGGTATCCGGCTGTGCAGCCTCCCGGATCGCCTCCAGATGATTATTGATTTTCTGGCTGGGGGTCACCCACGCCAGACGAACTTGCAGATCCTTCTTGCCGATCTGATAATCATAGGCCTCGGAGACCTGTCCGCTGACGGTGAGGGTAATGGGATAAACCTTCCCTGCCTCCAAATCGAAGGAGACCTCACCGGGCTTCTTCATCATAAAGGGCGGCATATTGGGGGGCATGCCGCCCTCTTCTCCGTCTCCGCCCATGGGCCCGAAGGGGAAGTTGAAGGGCTTGGGCTCAGAGGGAACATCCAGACCCGTTTTGGTGGTGACCAGGCCGTTTGTTCCAAAAAAGCCGCTTCCGATTCTGCCGCCGGCAGAGCCGATTTCCTTCTGTTCTCCGTTGATTTCAATGTAAGCGCTGATTTCAGAGGCTGCCATAGCTTCCGCCTTAAGCAGATAGGTTCCGCTTTCCGGCGCTTTCAGCCAGGTTTTAAAGGTGAAGGAAGCACCGTGCTTTCCGTAGGGGAAGGCATTGCCGGTGGGACCGTTGCGGTAGTGGTCGGAATTTGTCACATAGTCAATGGTCTCGTCCACACAGTTTACATCCGTTCCTTCTCCGTCGGTGCCGGAACGAAGGACACCATGGGTGCTGAGGTCCTCATTGCAGTAGAGATATTCTCCGGGAATGGCCATGCCCAGGTCGTCATAAACCGGGTATGCCGTCACGTCGGAAAGCTGCTCCCGGAGGGCATCGTAGGGGCTAACTGCCAGATCCTTCAGTCTGCCGAAGGAACACTCATGCATATGTCCCGCTACGGTATGGGTAGATCCAAAGCCCAGAAGAAGGGTCTTTTCCTCTTTTTTAAGGGGCAGTGCCTCGCCGTCATTTTTCAGAAGCACCATACCCGCCTGGGAGATCTCCAGCGCCTCCCGGCTGTTTTCATCCAGGATCTCGTTTCTGCGGTCTTCGTCCATGACCTCGTCCATCTCAATGGCTTCCACGGCGTTGGGATCCGCAGCGGCAGTGCCGTCCCGACTGATCTGCACCAGCCCCAAATAGCCGATTTTCCCCATGGCATAGAGATTCTGCCCCACAGCCTCGTCAATGTCCGCCTCCGTCATGGTCCCTTCCGTCAGCGCGCGCTTTACCGCCTCCAGATTGTTATAGCTATCAGAGGGGGTCTCCATGGTAACGCCCTTGTCGGCGGTAAACTGATAGTTTCCGCCCCAGTCGGTGAGAACGATGCCCTTCCAGTCCCACAGCTCCCGAAACACCTTTTGCAGCACATAGGAATCCGCACAGGCCTGCTGGCCGTTGGTGCTGCCGTAGTTGGTCATGACCGAGTGGGCCGCATTGTCCTGCCGGAATATCTGCTCATAGATGGAAAGCTGATTCTCCATCATGGTCTGCTCGTCGATGTTGCCCATGCCGCCGCAGTGCTTTAGGCAGGCCAGCACATGGTTTTTCTCCAATCCCTTTGCCATGGCACTGCCCATCTGTCCGGTCAGGAACCAGTCCTCCCCGAACATATCTCTGGCCCGCTCCGTGGACAAGGTCCGCACCAGGTCAGTCTGAATGCCGAGCTGCATATTGCCGGCGCTGGCCCGGTTGTCCCGGGCATACAGCGCGCCATAGCGCTCTGCCAATTCCCGGTCAAAGGTACAGGCCAGGGAGATTTCGCTGGAGGGCCGGGTGGTTTCAAAGCCGGAGTTACCGATAACGCCCATTGGCCCGTCATAGCATCGCATGACCGGAACGCCAACCCGGGCCGCGCCCGCCCAATAGCCGGTGCCATAGCTCTTATCAATGGTCATTGCAGAGGTATCCTGCCCCATAATGCCGTCCGCAGACAGCAGCGTGATCTTTTCTTCCAGTGTGAGGGTCTTTAAAATGGCGTCAATCTTCTGCTTCAGCATAGTATCCGTAACGCCTGTTTCCAGGTGGGATTCCGGATAAGTTCCAGGAAACTCGGCACTCAGATAACCGTAGCCGTCATTGTGAATTGTGT
>CBCTLT010000159.1:0-4726 GCA_965147785.1 uncultured Oscillospiraceae bacterium | reverse complement strand
CACCGTGGGCATGGTTTGCGGCTCCGGCATGAAGGCTGTTATCGAGGCCAGCCGCGCCATTCTGGCCGGCGACGCTGAGGTCGTTGTCTGCGGCGGCACCGAGAACATGACCATGGCCCCCTATGCTATGCCTGCCGGCCGTGGCGGTGCTCGTATGTTCGACACCACCATGGTGGACACCATGGTCAAGGACGGCCTGTGGGATGCTTACTACAACTATCACATGGGCACCACTGCTGAGAACATCTGCGACCTGTGGGGCATCACCCGTCAGGATCTGGATGAGTTTGCTGCTTCCTCCCAGGCCAAGACTGCCAAGGCTCAGGAGACCGGCCGTTTTGACGACGAGATCGTTCCTGTTCCCGTAAAGGTGAAGAAGCAGATCGTGGAGTTCAAGGTGGACGAGTTCCCCCGTGCCTCCACCAACATGGAGTCCCTGTCCAAGCTGAAGGGCGCTTTCCCTGTGGGCCCCGAGTCCGCTGCTATTCAGGAGCAGGGCAAGAAGATTGCTGCCGGTGACAAGAATGCTGAGGGTCCCATCACCCTGACCTTCGACGCCACTGAGATCAAGGGTCCCGCTGCAGATGCTGGTCAGCCCAGAGTTACTGCAGGTAACGCCTCCGGCGTCAATGACGGTGCTGCCGCCATCGTGCTGGCTTCCGGCGAGGCCGTCAAGAAGTATGGCCTGAAGCCCATGGCCAAGCTGATCGCCTGGGGTCAGGGCGGCGTGGATCCCAAGATCATGGGCACCGGCCCCATCCCCGCTACCCGCAATGCGCTGGCCAAGGCTGGCCTGACCATCGACGACATGGATCTTATCGAGGCCAACGAAGCCTTCGCCGCTCAATCCATCGCTGTGGCTCGCGAGTTGCACTTTGACATGAGCAAGGTCAATGTCAACGGTGGCGCCATTTCCATCGGCCATCCCGTTGGTGCTTCCGGCGCTCGTATCATTGTCACCCTGCTTCATGAGATGCAGAAGCGGCCTGAGGCCAAGAAGGGCCTGGCTACGCTGTGCATCGGCGGCGGCATGGGTGTTGCCACCATCTTCGAGAAGTGCTAACATAACTTTCTCAGGGAGGCGGGTCAGTCCCGCCTCCCTTTCCATTCTCTATAAAGAAGGTAATTGCTATGCCTTGTATTATCACAGCCCGGGAAGCTGCTTCCCTGATTCCTTCCCACAGTACCGTTATGTTCGGCGGTTTTATCGGCTGCGGTGCAGCCCATCAGATCATCCGCGCCATAGACGAAACCGATGTAGAGGACATTGTCGGAATCTTTGATGACGGCGCTCTTCTGAACGGCCCCGACGGTTCAGAATACTACGCCTGGGCCCGGCTGATCCATTCCGGAAAGATTAAAAAGTATATCGGTTCCCACATTGGTTCCAACCCCGACGCCAGCGAGAAGTGGGCCAACGGTGAACTGAAGCTGGATCTGCTGCCTCAGGGTTCCATGGCGGAAATGATTCGGGCTGGCGGGATGGGACTCCCCGGTATCCTTACCGCCACCGGTATCGGCACTCCTGTGGAAGAAAGCCCCTGGGTAGATCGGATTCTGGAGATCGAAGGAAAGAACTATCTGCTCATGAAGCCCCTACGAGCGGATTTTGCCGTGATCTCTGGGTATCTGGTGGACACCCGTGGAAACATCTGGTACAAGGGTACCACCCGGAATTTTTCGCCCCTCATGGCGATGGCGGCAGACACCGTAATTGTAGAGGCAGAGCATCTGGTGGACCCCGGAACCATTGCCCCAGAAAACGTAGTAACACCAGGCATTCTGGTGGACTATATCGTGGTAAGGGAGGATGAAACCCATGGATAAGGAACGGGCCAAGGACATTATTGCCTACCGCTGTGCGCAAGAGTTGAAAGATGGGTATGTGGTAAATCTGGGCATTGGGATTCCCACTCGCTGCGCCCGATTCTTCCCAAAGGATGTGGATATTATTCTCCATGCAGAATTAGGGCTGATTGGGCAAGGTCCTGCGCCGTCCCCCGAAGAAGCTGACCCCATGCATGTGGTGGACGCATCGGGAAATCCAGCTTCCATCCTTCCCGGTGGCGCCATTGTGGATTCCGCCACCAACTTTGGATTGATCCGCGGTGGACATGTCGACGCCTGTGTACTGGGCGCTCTGGAGGCAGACGCAGAGGGCAGCTTTGGCAACTGGATTATCCCCGGTAAAAAATTGACTGGCATGGGAGGCGCCATGGATCTGGTCAGCGGCGCCAAAACAGTGATTCTGGCCATGACCCACACCCAGGGCGGCAAACCAAAAATTGTAGACAAATGCACCCTTCCTCTGACTGGCTATCGGGTTGTGGATCTGATTGTCACGGAAAAAGCTGTGTTTTCCATTACGCCAGAGGGACTGATGCTGATGGAATACAACCCGGAACTGGGTTCTAAAGAAGCAGCAGTAGCAGATATTCGGGCGAATACCGGTGCAAAGTTCCTGCGCTCTCCGGATTTAAGGCCCATGCCTTTGCCGCCGGTTGCAGGTTAGGGGCGGGTTCTGTTTTCAAACACCTGTCAAATTGATACCTTGTTTATCATTTTCCGCACAATAGTTGCAATTCAAATAATTAGGCCGTATAATAAAGTCACACCGCCACTTCATTCAGACGGTGTGACTTTTTGTATGATTCAGCCTCAGGCATCTTTCTTTCCCTCCGGTGACTATCTTTTGTCTGCTAAAAATATAAACAGGAGTTTTCTACATGTCTCGAACAAAAGCCCCTTTGGATTTAACCACCTGTCCCATTACCAGCGGTCTGCTGCGCTTTTCTCTGCCCTTTCTGGCCTCCAGTATTCTGCAAACCCTCTACAGCACAGTAGATACTGTAATTGTGGGCCAGTTTGTTGGATCCGCAGGATTGGCGGCAGTCAACAACGTCTCCTATATCTGCAACGCCGCCAGCAACATTGGCTTAGGTGCCAGCGCTGGCGCCGCTGTACTGATTGCTCAGTATTGCGGTGCAAAAAACGAAGCAGGTATTCACCGCACGGTGGGTACCGCCCTGTCCATCAGCGGTATTATGGCCGTTTTGATTTCCGTGATCGTCTGCTGCTTTCTCAATCCTATTTTAAATCTGGTCAACATCCCCGTGGAGGCACGGCAGGAAGCCCACAACTATCTCATGATCCGTGCTGTCTGTTTCCCCATTTCCTTCCTCTATAACTGCATTACCTCCTTCCTCCGCGGAATGGGAGATTCCAAGCGTCCGCTGTATTTTTCTGCGGTAGCCTCTGTAGCCAACGTATTCCTGGATCTGCTTTTCGTTGCAGTGATTCCCTGGGGTGCTGGCGGTGCAGCCCTTGCCACAGAGATTTCCGAAACCCTGGCCCTGGTTTGGGCGTTCCAGTATCTGAAAAAGCATCAGCCCGGCATGCTGACCCTGAAGCCCCAGCAGTATAAGATCCATGGTCCCACCGCCAAACTGGTGTTGAAGGTGGGGATCCCCTCTTCTTTTCAGTTCCTGTTTATTGACCTGTCCTTTGTCTTTGTCAACTCCATGATCAACAGCTACGGCGTCATTGCCGCGTCGGCTGTTGCTGTGGGCAGCAAGGTGGTCAACCTCAGCCAGACGGGCATCTCCGCCCTGTCCACCGGCGTTGGCACCATGGCCGGGCAAAACATCGGCGCCGGTCAGCCGGACCGGGCTGGAAAGGTCATTCGCGTGGGCGTTCGTTCCGCACTAGTGGTGGCAGTCGTCATGTTCTGCATCATACAGCTGATTCCAGGCCCTCTGGTGCGTCTGTTCAACCGGGATCCTGCCGCCCTGGAGGAATCCATTCGCTGTCTTCGTTATCTGTCTCTGATGGCCTTCCCCTCGGCATTCTTCTTTATTTATATCGCCATTGCCACGGCGGTAGGCTTCACGACGTTCTCCATGTTCTGCTATGTCCTCGACGGCGTGGTGGTCCGCATTGCCCTGAGTCTGCTCCTTACCCAAGTGTTTGGACTGGGGTTGCCCGGCGTCTATCTAGGTATGGGTCTGGCTCCTTCCCTCTCGGCTATCATTGCCGCCGCATATTACTACAGCGGCAAATGGCGCAGCCGAAAGCTGCTGGAATCCAAGGGACTTACCGCTACCGCACAATCCTGACAAAAAGGCGCTCCGCATTTTTCTCGCGGAGCGCCCTTTTTTCTAATTTCTAATTTTTTTGCGAAAAACCTGTTGACAAAATAAGATTTCATGCTATAATAATCAAGCTGTTTGCGTTTGCTGCTATAGCTCAGTCGGTAGAGCGCATCCTTGGTAAGGATGAGGTCGCCAGCAGCGCCAGAAAAGTCCTGGAATCTCAATGAGTCCAGGACTTTTTCATTTTGACATGACGAAACAGCCAACGACAAGGACACACTAAAAAACACACCAGCAATATACAGGACCCCTCCCAGACAGTTTGGGAGGGGTCCCTTTAGATCAATCAGGAAGCAATCGTTACCTTTGCCACATTAGCAGCATTCCAGGCAAAACCGCAGACGCAGCTCGCAAGAAAAGCAACAGCATTTTTCGCAAGCATGGCATCCTCGCTCCGCCGGACAGAGATATTTTGCCAGAAGTTGAGGAAAAGAGTCTGGCTCAGTTCACCCACCACATAGAGGGTGTTGTCCGCCACATGCGGATCCTGAACCAGCTCCACACCAAGCGAATGCATGGTGTTTGTCGGATCGAAGGCGTAAGTCGCCTCCTGTGTCAGCACCCCGGCCATAGTG